>SBAT01000102.1 GCA_005240105.1 Chloroflexota bacterium | reverse complement strand
TGCGCCCCTGTCAACTTATTCATGTTAAAAATCTCACCGGAAGCCGTTTTCCTTCCATGAAACGGAACTCCATACCAAGAAGCATTCCCCGAGAATTGACCGGGCGTGCCCGACTGCGCTGATATCGGCGGAGCCAAGACAGTCATCCACAACAATGATCCGACAAGCATAACAATAGCGACAAATTCATGTTTCATTTCTTCAACCCAGATAACTTCACAATATTCCTACTATCAGTATTGCGAAATCATGTGAACTCTGAGTGAACTTATCAACTATTGTCTTCAATCGTTAGTATCAGAAAGAGCCCGCTTATCTTCAGCAGCAGAGGCGGCACGATCAGCCTCTTGAGCAGAAGCAACACGACCAGCCTCAGCAGCAGAGGCAGCACGACCGGCCTCTTGAGCAGAAGCAACAAGACCTGCCTCACGAGCAGAAGCTGCACGGACTGCCTCATGGGCAGAAGCAGCAAGACTAGCCTCATGTGCAGAAGCAGCAAGACTGGCCTCACGTGCAGAAGCAGCAAGACTGGCTTCACGAGCGGAAGCAGCAAGACTGGCCTCGTGCGCAGAAGCGACAAGAACCGCTTCGGTAACAGCAGCTGCGCGGGCAGACTCAGCAGCAGACGCTGCGCGGGCAGACTCAACAGCAGCTACCGCGCGTCCTAACTCGGCGGCACTAGCAGAAAAACTAATCTCAGCAGCAGACGCTTCTCGTCCCGGCTCAGTAGCGCTAGCCGCACGTTCGGATTCAGCAGCAGATGCCGCACGTTCGGCCTCAGCAGCTAAGGCAGCAAGACCAGTCTCAGCAGCAGAAGCAGCTCTACCAGCCTCAGCAACGAAAGCAGCGCGCTCAGCTTCGGCAGCGGAAGCGGCACGTCCGACTTCGGCGGCAGTGGCAGCTCGAGCCGACTCGGCAGCAGAGGCGGCACGCCCGGTTTCGGCAGCAGAGGCAGCACGCCCCGATTCGGCAGCGGAAGCAGCAAGGCTATCCTCGGCTGCAGAGGCAGCGCGTCCGGCTTCGGCAGCGGAAGCAGCAAGGCTATCCTCGGCTGCAGAGGCAGCACGTCCAGCCTCGGTGACGGAGACAGTGCCAGTCAAAGCTGCACCTTGCTTCCTGGGTCTCATTGCCTGTTGGTTCCCAGACGGCACAACCATGACCTCCGCCTCCAGTGCGTCTTTCAACTCCAGCATTGATTGGAAACGATTCTCTTGTTCCTTCTCCATGCACTTTAAAACGATCACTTCCAGAGAATCCGGTATTTCAAAATCCGGACAAATGTCATGAAAGCGACCTGGTGGAACAGTCACATGATTATACAAGCACTCCAGCAAATCTTGTCCTGGAATTGGTCGTTGCCCGGTCAATGTTCGGTACATGATACATCCAAGCGAATAAATGTCCGAACGAACATCCATGGGTTTTCCACGACATTGTTCTGGACTCATGTAGTGTGGGCTGCCAAAAATTTCTCCAGTGGATGTAAGACCTATGTCGGCTGGATTTTCTTTCAGCATGAGTTTAGCAATTCCGAAATCTACGATTTTTACGAAATCTTTCTTTCCGTCGTCCGTCACTAACATGATATTACTGGGCTTCAAATCTCGGTGAACGACACCATACTGGTGCGCATGCACAAGCGCAGCACAAATCTGCACAAAGATATTCAGGCTGCGACCGAGGCTGAGGTGAGCATCATTTTCCAGTAGATCAGCAAGACATATGCCATCCAGATAGTCCATAACCAAATACGCCCTCGGGAGAAGACCGAAATCGTGGACAGCAACGATATTCGGATGGTTCAAGCAACTTGCCGCTTCGGCCTCTTGCTGAAACCTGGCCATCGTGTAGGCATTAGAGACCAGATGCGGATGCACAACCTTTATGGCAACTATTCGCCTCATGAGCTTGTGCTGCGCCTTGTAGACCTTGCCCATGCCCCCTTTACCGATTATGCTCAATAGCTCATAGCGATCAGCAAAAATCGTCCCGACTAATTCTTCATCGGAAATAGGCGTCATAGAACTACTATTTGGTTCTTCTAGAGCCATAGTTGCTACACCTATATAAAGTGTTTCAATTTAATTCTACTAGTGCAAGTTTAAAGTCTCGTGAACATTTACAGCATTCACCAGACTTTAACGTTGCCCATGGTCAAATGTAGGTATCCGAGCTGAAGGTCTTAGACAAAGGCAGACATGTAGTATGCAACACTCAAAGATTCATTACGCGAAGAAAAAACCCAGGAGGTTTTTATGGATATTTTAGCTATCATTTGTTATTTAGTAGTTGCAGCTATATGCGCAGGTATTGCTGAGTTTTTCGTGCCAGGAGTAATTCCGGGTGGATTCTTAACTGCAGCGATTGTTGGAATCATTGGTGCTTGGGTAGGCGGCAGTCTGCTCGGTCATTTTGGACCAGACTTAGCTGGAATTTCACTGCTTCCATGCATTCTTGGATCTGCAATTCTAGTATTCGGTGTTTCGCTTCTTTCGAAAGGATTGAGCGCCAAAAAAGTCTGATTTACAAAACATCTTCTAAACACAATTCTCCAGGAGGGATGACTATGAAATTGATCAAGACATTGGGCATTGTTAGTGCGCTTGTGGTAGTAAGCAGTTGGTCAATACCAGCTCAAGCCAAGTCCGCCAAACAACCGGATAAGACTGTAACGCAGCGACAAGTCGAGCTTATGCGCGACGTCGACGCCTCAGAAAAATCCGGAGAACTCACTTTCAAGGAAGCTGCTGCACTGCGCAAGAGTGGAGCAAAGATAACCGAGAAAGAAGCCAGAATGAAAGAGAAAAATGGTGGCAAGCTCAGCTACAAGAACATCACCGAGATTGAAGGTGACCTAAACAAGATCAGTAACAAGAATCATAAACAGCAACTGCAAAAGAGAGTGCAAAATTAGAACTTAGCGAGGAAAGGATATGGACCTTAGCAAAAGAGCACTGTTACCGATAGTGCTGGCTATTTCTCTCGGCTCTGCCAGTGGTGGACTTTTGGCCAGCCCGGAGTTACCGGGCAAACCTGTAAAAGTTGTTGTGTCTGTTTCTAAAAACACACCGGTCAAGCCGAAACAACTTTCCGTAAAGCAGATGCAGTATGACAAACCAGGCTATTTCAGTTATTGGGTAGCTCCTGGCGTGAAAGATAGAGCCGCATTACTTTGCGTGCACGGATTAGGACTATACAGCGGGGCATTCAAAGCCCTGGGACAGCGTCTTGCTCAGAGAGGATATCCCACCTACTCCATGGATGTGCGTGGATTCGGACGCTATATGAAGACCGACAAGACTTTAGACTTTCAGCGTAGTCTCATTGATCTTGGGGAAATCATCAAAGTAATCCGTGTAGCGCATCGTAATGTACCAATAGTTTTAATCGGCGAATCCATGGGGGGCGCCATAGTTATTCAAGCCGGTGCGTTATATCAGAAGGATATTGCCGGCATTATTGCTTCCGCACCAGGAGATATGCGCTTTAAGGCAGGGAAAATGAATGTGGAGGTCGGATTGAAATTGGTCACGCGTCCAACCAAAAGGGTGGACTGGGGTGATGAACTTCTGTCGATGGCCACTTCCAACACAAAGCTTCAAGAGCAATGGCGCAATGATCCTCTTGTTCGGCTGAAAATGGCTCCTACTGAGCTTCTGAAATTTAACAGCTTCATGGGCAAAACAATGAATAAGTCAGAGACCATTCTGTCTGTGCCAATGCTCTTTTTGCATGGCGGCGATGACGAACTTATGAGAGTCAAAGGGACAATTGAGCTTTTCAATGAGATACCGTCCACGAGAAAAGATCTCTTCATCCTTGGACAACGAGAGCACATCATGCTGGAAGAAGGTCAATACGATGAAAAGACTATCCTGTTAGTCGAGACCTGGCTGGCAAGCTCTCTGAAAGTTGCTGAAAAACTTGCCAAAGCTCCTTAAATTTTATGTCAACGGCCATTTTCACCTGGTTTTCACATTAGCCCTATTACCATGCTATTGCACTAACTATGGTTGTTTAGTCTCAACTAAATTTCCAAGGGGGTCTTTTGAGTCAGGTAGTAAATCACTCCCGGTGGGAAGCCTATGCCCAACAGTTCAAGACGGAATTCCGGCGTGGCAATTTCGAGGAAGCTAGTAGCACCTTAAATAGTGCTCTATCCGACGCAGAAGCAGCTGGCGAAATCGACCCGGTCTTGATTTGGTGTGTCCACAGCCTGTCCGGACGCTATTGTGCACAAGGTGACTATCCGGCTGCCAGCAGGCTCCTGCGCCGTGGATTGGAGATCAAGGAAAAGATACTCGGGAAGCATCATCCTGATGTTATGAATAGCCTGGAGAAGTTGGCCTTGTTCCAGCTCAAAATTCTGGATAAGCCGGAATTAGCTCTAGCCCTTTCCGACGAAGCCGATACCAGCCTGTTTCCACAATTGATCCCGCCCATAAGTTTTACAGCGCAAATGCCAAAAGCTGTGGATAAAGGGCCAATTGCAAGCTATGCAAGTAGGGTTATTTCCAAGCTTTTCGCCGCCTTGGGTTAGTTTATCTAGACAGCCTTATAACCAAGACCTCTCACCGTGACAATAGCTGACGGTTCTCCAGGCATATCAATTTTTCGGCGCAAGCTTCTGATGTGCGTCCTTACAGTACCTTCATTCACACCTTCATTCTTCTGCCAAACGCGCTCAAAAAGGACATCTGCGTTGAATACCTGATTAACGTGGCTGAGTAAAAAGTGCAGCAATTTAAACTCCATAGGATGCAGCTTAAGTTGCGCACCACTCTTTGTCACTGTGCCTGATCTAGTATCCAGGGCTATAACTCCGGAGACCAATATCCTCTCGGTTCGGAAAGACGGTCGCCTCAAAAGAGCCCTCAGATGTGCGGACAGATCACTTAACTGAAATGGTTTTACCAAATAGGAATCGGCCCCTGCATCCAGCCCCCGCTGCAGTTCTTCTGAGCAATGTCGGCTAGCTAATAACAGTATTGGCGTACTACCACCGGCGGCGCGATAATCGAGAACGACACCAATACCGTCTAGCCCTGCCAATGCAATTTCAAGAATAATGACATCATATTGGTTATCGCGAAGACATTGCAAAATCCTCAGTCCGTTAGCCTCCAAATGCACATTGAATCCATCACGTGCAAAGTAGTCTCTCATTGCACTTGCCAGATCTTTTTGAGTTTCGCCTATTAACAGTCTGGACATTGTTCAATCCTAGCAATCAAGCATGCAAAATACAGGTTCCTGCGAACGTTCTGTATGCAATAGGGTAAGGGTCGGATTGCACAAAGCTCTCGTCAGCGCGACACTAGCTACCTAGTAGGTCACGTCAGGCAGTCTAGTTACCTGGGATACCATTCGCCTAACCTAAGATCAATTGTAGCCCCTAAGATGTAGTACCAAATGCTGAAATCACCGTATAAGTAACCCCCTAAGCGGTTTGGCGGATTGATTAATTATTTGCTCATCAGTTCTATAGTTGGCTATATGACTGAAGTTTGACTAGACTTTAACCTCGCTCATGGTCAGATACAAGTAGGAACAGCAGAGCACCATGCGGCGCTTAACTGACCCGGATAACTAACGAATGAAGACACATTTGTCTGAGGATCAACCATGAACTGGCACGAAATTGAGAGTGATTATTGGAGGCAAAGGCTTTGCCAGGTACATGAATGTCCTGATGCATCTAAGTTTGACGTGTCCGGTCCGACAAGCATTATAGAAAGCATAGACCAGTTCGTCGTACTGGTTATGGTGACCAACCGGCTAACCACACGGAAGCTATTACCCTTGAGCACGGCAATAATTGATCAAGGCACGACTAGTCTACCTGCTGTTGCGTAGAAAGGAACCCAAGAGGCACAATTGTTCATATCACGTTTATGATAAAAAGCCTGCATAAGTTGTAAGCATCTGTATTAGAATATGCCCAGCGTGCTTGTAATACAGGAGAGATTCCTCGCATTGCGTGTCTGGCGGTCAGTGCCGACACACCCCGGTTTCTAGGTCGAATCCTAACGGGAATGTGACTAATGCTGGAATGTCTGATTTGGTTCATTGTCTTTTACACCTGGCATGTCTTGGGCATAACGGTTGGTTATCATCGCTTGCTTGCCCATCACAGCTTTAGATGTCCAAAGTTTGTTGAGTACTTTTTCGTCATGGGTGGTTACCTGGCTTTTGAGAGCTCGCCAATCTGGTGGGTTACCATGCACCGGGCGCACCACCGACACACCGAAACCGAGAAGGACCCTCATAGTCCTAGATTCGGCAGTGCCAAGTCATATTCCGGATGGATCTTTGCTAAACACTATCCTGCCCATGTAAATCCTGCAGCGCAAGCCAAAGACATAGTCAATGATCCGTTGTACAAATTGCTTGAGCGAAATAATAATTGGCATACATCACATTTAACTAATTCCGCAATTGGCTTTGGCTTTCGTGGACTCCTTTGGCTTTTCTTCGGCTGGAAGATTGCCCTAGTCAGTCTGGCTGCTGGGGTATTGGTTCAACAAGTGCCTTTTCTTCTCAACTTTGTCTGTCACAAATCCATGTTAGGCTACAAAAACTTTGCCACCAACGACGATAGTGTCAATGTTTGGTGGCTGACCCTAGCAACCCTCGGGGATAACTGGCACAACAACCACCACGCTTATCCTGGTGCGGCACGCGCCGGCTTCAGATGGTTTGAACTGGATTTCTCCTGGTTGACCATTAAGCTCTTGCATATGTGTGGATTAGCCAGTCGGCTCAACGTGCGCTATTCCCTTGACCCTATTGGACCCAATTCCCTAAAAGCTCGCGTAATCGACAAAGGTCGGCTTCAGCAAAGACATAAGTCGAACCTAGAAGCGAGCGGGAAACGTTACTAGACTATTCCAATCGGTTGTTCAAGATTGGCTAAGAATGCCTGCAATCGTGATGATTGGTCAACAAAGCGCTGCTGACAAATATAAATGCTGTCGATAGTCGCATCTCTGAATTTAAGTCCACCAGCACACAAATCATCTAACGCCGTAGTTTCAAATTGCCACGGATGTGCAGAGATGTCTCCATTTACAGAGGTGAACTCCAACCACATTTTCATTCGCCGATCCAAGGCACCAGAAGGAACTTCACTAAAGTGATTGTAGTAGTACACATAACGAGGACGGGCGCACATGGCGATCCACATATCAGTCGCTTCTCTTACTGTCGGCAATGTGTCATTTCGCGATACCAAATGCACAAACGAGTTATCGGGAAGATTGCTGCGAGCAGCTAGAAATGAAGCGATAAAAGCATCCTGATGAATTAGTTGAAGTCCAATTTTCGGGGCGACGAGATGCAACTCCGCTCGGTAACGATCACAAAGCAACTTCTCGAATGCAGTCCAGTATTGATAGATACCATAGGGTTTGCCGAAATAATGTCCATCCCGGCTATCGCCAATTACAATACTGGGTCGAACAATCAAGAAGGGCAGTCTGCTGGTGGCAACTAACGCTTCCGCATCACGCTTAGAGCGAGTATATTCGGTCGGGTCATTTTGGGCTGCCGCATGCAGAGTCTCCGGAATAACCCCCTCCATAAAGCCGCAACTAAACGCTGTAGACATGTAAGTAAAACGATCAATTCGCAATTGTTTTCCCAGCGCAATTAGCCCGGCGGTCAAATCAATATTTGCTTCCTTCAGCCTGGCGGAATCAAAGTAATCGACCGATCCTGCACAGTGTATGATTTCATCTATATCCAAATTGACGGTCGCTGCCAACCAGCTTTCGGGATCATCAATTGGCGGCATAGGCAGTGTGATGAGACGAGCAAAATCAATTTCAGCTTCTAAGTGTTCGGTAGCTAATTCCAATTTGATGTTATCAATCAAAGTTTGCCGAGTATGCCCACTACGGATTGGGGCAATTATTCGACAGTGCTCTTGGGCAAGCAAAGCAGCGGTTACCAGTCCACCAATGTAGCCGCTGGCTCCAGTTAGAAGCACGCTACTGTAGTCTGCCGGCGTCATTATGATGTTCCCATGAGCGCGCCTGTCAAATAAGCAACTAGCCTGCGCCTATCCATGCCCAATTCGACACACACCGGAATCAGTTCTGCCATGAAATCCCCCATCAGATCTGCATAGCTAATGCCAAATCGCTTGGAAAACTGTTCCTCTAATCCCTGTCCCAGTTCATCCAAATGACTGATGACCGGTCTGCTGACCGTTATAAATGCTTGAAAGAGTTCATCCCCACTTCCCACCTTTTCAGCAAACAGCTTGGGAAGCTTAGCAGTATTGTCTCTGCTAGCCTTTAGTCCCAGCACACACAAGCCACGAGTGGTCTGGCTGGCTAAATCGTTGTCAGCAAACGATTGATAGATAGTCTGCCCTAAAAGCTCAAGAATGAGACCCTGCACGATTAGAATGTGGAACTTATCGGTGCTAGTGGCATCTGCCAGAAGATTTGCCACCGGCAAGGATAGTGTCGTTGTCTCAAGCGCCTCGTCAGACGGTATCGTTGAGAGAAGCATGTCCACCAGCTGTTGTTTTTCCGGTGTGTCCAGATCAATTACGTACAACGAATATTGCAGCAAGGCCAAGGATTCAAATTTTGCCAGAATTGTCCAGAGCAATAGCTCTGTTCTATCCAGTACAACGACGATACTCATCGGCCCTCCTTGGATTGTCTACTTGGTCTTCTCACCCCGACGATACTTCTGGATAAGAGGCATGAACATACTAACAACGTGCTTTGTTGCTTTCTTTGGTTCGAATCCGACTGATTCCAGCAATTGAGTATAGCCATCCATCATCGCACCGGCACAGCCGGCTCCAGACATGCCAATCTTGTTCAGGTAGTCCGCGATATTCATCATGGTGCCGCCAATGCAATCTATACCCTGAACATTTACCCGCTCTGCCAACTGCGTAAATTCTTCCTCGGCATCAAAAAAACGTAGGCGAAGATAACGAATGACCCAATCGACGTGATAGTGCTCCTCCTCGAGAGCTTTGTTAAAAACATCATGCGAACCTGGATATTTGTGGGCAATTGGCAAGAAGGATTCATACGTGGCAATTGCCAAACTCTCCACAATAAAGCCCTGTACAATTGCCAGCGCTTCAAAGTTACGTTGACGGAAATGATCTTCAACTTGTGAAATCAGATAGCCAAGCTCATTGTCGGCAAACTTCTTGTCCGGACAAATACCATTCTTGCGACTTACTTCAGCAAACCAAGCACCATGCTGTGCTTCCATGCGGGCAAACTTCGTAAGCAGTGGCGCAAATTCCTCTTTGAGCTCGGACATGTGTAGATAGATCTTCGAAGCTACCTTTTCACCGAAAACCGCTAGACCCATCAGTCTATTAATCGATTCCTGCTCACTATCACACGCAACTTTAGCAGCTAATTGTACTGATAATTCCATACCTAACCCCCTGGCTTTCCACACCAAGTTCAAAATACAAATTAGATGCAACTAGTTAACCACAGGCAATGTTAAAACTGAGTGAAAGTCACGTTCTTGCACTCAGCTTTAGCACATTTCTAGAATCCAAAACTGGACCGGATTGTCGACATCAGCGAGGGATCATTGCTGTGTATATAGTCCAAGAATTGAGGGTCTGAGTATTGGTCCCATGTGTATTGCCCGTTCCAATTATTGTTGTGATACCGAAGCCACTGGGCTCTCATTTGGGCGTCAAGCTGCTGTTGCTGCTGGGCAGAAAGACGACCATTTCGCTGACGCCAATTATTTCTCAAATAACTACGCTGGTCATTCCAATTATGTTGGTTCCAATTCCATTTATTGTTTGCAGCTACCCTCCGCCTATTAAGATCGTAGTAGTTATTCTGGTTGGGATAGACTCGTTGCTGACGATAAGTAAATCGCCCATCTCGCTGTGGAAAATTATCGTTCCGATAATCGCGCCGATTGTTTGGACGATTGCCAGGTCGGTTATCGTGCCAATTACTTGGCCGGTTGTCACGCCGATTGTCGTGCCGGTTATCAAAAGACTGTGAAAAGGCGACAGGCGCAAAAGTGGTAGCCAATAATACATTAGCCAATAGTGTTGCATAGATTGACGTCTTCATAATCCCTCCCAAGGGTATACGGGGATGTTAGGGTCAGTCGAATTATCAATTGAGTCAGGCAATGCGTACTCTTTGGAAGAGCGGTAATGGTAATTGAATAACATTACGTATTTGAATTACTTTACGTAATTGCAAATCCCTTTCTGCATCGATAATCTCATTAATGAATTCGCGCCATTGAATCCGGAGAATGCGTCTCATATCGCTGGAGAGTTGGTTCAGTTGAACCGCCAATTCAGGCTTTACATATTGACGTATTAGCTCTTTCATGACTCTTTGTCCCTTAATTGCGGCTGCATCACCTGATGCGTAGCTCTATCTACTTCCAGTATCCAAAGAATCTGTTAAAAGTAAGTGAACTTAATTCACGGGAAGCTCAGGATTTTGCTCCCAGCGGCGGTGCATCCACCACCGGTGCATGTTTGCCTTTGCGCAAAGCTTCTAGAGTCTTATAGGCAATAGATGAGACATATATGTTTACATCATCCGCTAAAGTTTTCAAAAGATGTCGAGGAGTGCGAGGATTGGCTGACAATTCAACGCGGACGTCTTCACTTTGATCGCTGGACAATGTCTGCAAGACCGATGCCGGAGCATTTACATTCTCGCTTACACTAAGGCGAACTTCAGCACTACTGTCATTTGCTAGTTTGATCAGTAAAGCCGTTGGCGTATGGGCATTTTCGGCAACCCGACTACGTACTTTGTCATCGGGATCATCGGACAACTTAGTGAGTGCCACAGCAGAAGTATGCGGGTTGCCCGCTAAAACAAGTCTGATATGGCTCTCTTCATCCGTATGCACGTCGGACTCGTTAGACGGTTGCGTATGCAACTCATGAATTGACTTGATTATGGCTGACAGCTTCTGTGATGTGACAGGCTTAGCTATGTAGTAGTTCATCTTAAGCCTCAGGGCCTCCATTACATCGTCATCCCTTTCGGAAACAGTGAGCAGCACAACCGGTATTGGTTTCAATTCCGGATCATTTTTGATTTCATCAAGTACTTCATGACCATTCTTCCTGGGCATGTTGAGGTCAAGTAAGATAATATCCGGAAGCTGTTTATCTGAGGATGTCTTCAACTGCAGCAGATAATCCATAGCCTCTACGCCGTCGTTGACCACTTCCATCTCATAAATCAGTCCTGAGCGCTTTAGCGCCTCTTGTGTGAGTCGAACATCCGATGGAGTATCCTCGACTAGTAGTATATTGATGCAATCGTTCATTTTAGTTCTCCTTGTCTTTTGACCGCAGGCAGTGTGAACATAAAAATAGACCCATGCCCTAGTTCTGATTCAACCCAGATCCTACCGCCGTGCGATGTAACTATGCGCTTGCAAATGGCCAACCCCATTCCCGTGCCTGGGTAAACCACCTTACCGTGCAAGCGAGCAAACATATCAAATATCTTATCGGAATATTGTGGGTCGATACCAATGCTGTTGTCGCGCACGCAGAACAACCATTGATTTAAGTTCTTTTCGGCCGTGATGTAAATCATGGGTGCTTTAGAGTTGCGATATTTAATTGAGTTGCTAATCAAATTCTGAAACAGTTGAATCATTTGCGAACGTTCAACAGCAACTTTGGGAAGTCTATCAACTTCAAACGATGCTCCCGTGTCCTTTATCGACTGATCGAGATCAGCCAGAACTTCTTCAATTACGGAATTGCAATTCGTCACACAGGCATCCGAATCGTAACTATCAATTTCCGAATGCAATAAAACTGACTGAATCAAAGCTTTCATTCTTTTCGTACCGTCTAGGATGTATTCAATGAATTCTGTAGGATCTTTCTCCAATTTGCCCTGGGTACTTTCAAGAAGCAATTCGGAAAATCCTTGGATTGCTCTTAATGGTTCTTGCAAGTCGTGGGATGCAATCTTGGCAAATTGCCTTAATTCTTCATTGCTATGCATGAGCTTCTCAGTTCTTTCCTGCACAAGGCGCTCGAGCTCTTCATTGGATCGTTTTCTTTCAGTGATGTCACGAATGAGCGCATAATACTTGAAGTCGGAATCTTCCTTTACTTTGAAAATGCTAATTTCAGCAGGAAATTCCTTACCGTCACGATGAGCCAAGAGAAAATCCCTTGATGTTTTGAGAATGTCTTCACTGTCGCTTGAGAAGAACTTGAACAGTTCGCTCAAATACTGTTTTCGCAGATGTGACGGGATGACGAAATCCAAACTCCGTCCTAGCACGTCCTCCCTGCACCAACCAAGGGTTATTTCTGCCTGAGCATTCCAGTCAGTAATACGCCACTTCGAATCCATAGAAACAAAAGCGTCGTATGCGTTATTTAGAATTAGTTGTAAGGACTCTCGATCCTTGGTCATTGTCTCCACCCTGTGTTGAGTCAGACTCACACTTTGTGTTCACAATTGAGGACTGGAGGCAAGAGTTAATTAGTTTGGAATTAGCACCTGCGATTCCATCTCCCCAAAGCAAACGAGGATTTCTTAATCAAGCAGGCTGTTCCTAAATGCGTCGGCCGTATAGGCTTATCCGAGGCAAATCCATTAGTGTCGGATACTTTCATTATGACACAGTTATGGTGGCGCTGCCGGTATTAAGTAAATAGGCCTGTTTTATGCCCAATTAGTGCCAATTCGTTGAAAGCTCACTTAACCGACAAAGCACTCTGTCAGCCCAGACATTCTCAGATACATGAAGCAGGAACGAGACATTTGAAATAACACCGAACTGCGGACCTGATTTGGTATCAGTCGGAAGTATCTTCTGCAAGTTGATCTCTTTTTGAAAGCTTTTGGCAACAGCAAGACTATATTGCGTGCCATGCACTGCTGCAATTGGTCCCAATCCTTTTTTAAGAACAGTCACACGGCAGCCAGGTCTCTGCTCAAGCAAATAAAGAAGAGTACCCGGATCAAACACAGGCTTTTCGGTGCAATCAGCCAGAATGACACCAGGAACTACCTCAGTGGCACCGGCAGCAAGGGTCTCAGATACATTAACGGCAGCATCATAGGCAACCACAACTGCGTTAAGGCGTATTTCGGCTTGCTTGTCCTTTTGCACAGCTTTTACCCAGTCTGCAAACAAAGCTTGTTGTGCATGTTCTCTGCGTAGCGGATCTTTCGGATCAAATGAAGGAAGAGTAGCTACTCCCTTAGCAAGCAGTTGTGACAAGGGACTGCCTGTCACTTGCAAGTAAGGTTCGCCATCGAGTAATGCGGCATCTTCATCCAATCCCGGGTAGAAAATGCCGGCGGCTTTCAGGGCCGCTGTCAGTCCGTCAGCATCCGGGTCGGCAATGATCGCCACTGCATCTTGAAACTCGCCAACTTCCACAAGAGTGCTACAAGCTGGATGTAATCGACGCACCGTAATTTGACAGTCGCTACCAAGATCTTGAGCTAATTTTTTAGCTGCGAACGCTACCTGCCTGTCGCGATCATTGGCCGGTTCACCATCTATGCCGTGATGATCTCTGTAACATACCCGATAACCCTCAAATTTGAGCTTCTCAACAGCCTCGACGGTATGAGCTGTTATTGGAGTATCAATAAATAAAACTTTGTTGCTTGTATTAGTAGCACAGTCGCCAGCTTCGCGCACGAAATCAATAATTGTCCTCACATCGGCAGCAGTGAATGCTTTGATGAATAAAGTGGGAACCTTGTTAATCTTAAAGGAAATCATAACCCTGTCTTCAGCCTAACCTCTACAAAGTGTTCTTGCCGATCATCTACCAAATGAATAGTCCTATCTTTCTGTAAGACATTATCGACTATTACAGATTGCTTGCCGGCATTGTCCTGGGATTGCATAACCGTAATGTGATAAACGGTTTCATGAAAGCGATAATGCACCTTATACTCCGTCCACTCCGGTGGCAAACACGGGGAGAAGCTAAGCTTGTCGACGTCCAGTCGGATTCCCAGCAATGACTCGGTGATAAGCCTATACATCCAGCTTGCCGAACCAGTGTACCAAGTCCAGCCACCGCGGCCAATATGAGGCTCAACAGCATAAACATCAGCCGCCACTACATATGGTTCTACTTTGTAGACTTGAGTCTCTTCCTTTGTACGCGCATGATTCACCGGGTTAATCATATTGAATAGTTCCCAGGCTCTCTTTCTATCGCCAAGAGCGGCAAAAGCCATGGTTGCCCATATTGCCGCATGCGTATATTGACCACCATTTTCTCTTACTCCCGGCACGTAGCCTTTGATATAGCCGGGATTCAAGTCCGACTTATCAAAAGGTGGGGTAAGCAATTGAACCAGGGCATGATCTCTTTTAACCAACCATTGATCGAGAGAGTTCATCGCTTTGAGCGTCTTTTCTTTCTCGCCTGCTCCGGATAGGACAGACCAACTTTGCGAAATCGAATCAATACGGCACTCGGTATTGCTTGCCGAACCCAGCGGTCTTCCGTCATCAAAGTAAGCGCGACGATACCATTCACCATCCCAGCCATGCTTGGCAATATTGCGACGTATCATTTTTGCTTCGCTTGTTAAGCGTTCCACAAATTCTTTGTCACCATGCAATTGAGACACTTCCGTGAACTGGCGCAAGACGTCATAGAGAAAGAAAGCCAACCAGACGCTTTCGCCGGCTCCTCTTTCACCGACCAGATTCATACCGTCATTCCAATCACCGCCACCCATGAGTGGCAAGCCATGTACTCCATATTGCAAACCATTGATGATAGCCTGCTTGCAGTGTTCGTAAAGCGTCGCTGATTCTGTTGATCGCCCAGGCAGATCGTAATAGGAATCATCCTGAGGATTGACCGGTCGCCCGGTCAAGAAGTGTGTTTGCTCGTCCAAGACTCCGGTATCACCAATGGAAAGCACATAGCGACAAGTTGCCAATGGCAGCCAAAGAAAATCATCCGAAATATGAGTACGCACGCCACGACCTGATGGTGGATGCCACCAATGCTGGACATCTCCTTCCAAGAATTGTCTCGATGCGCAAAGCAAAAGTTGTTTGCGCAACAGTTGGGGTTCTGCATGAATAAGGGCCATTGTGTCCTGCAACTGATCGCGGAAACCAAATGCGCCGCCGGATTGATAGTATCCACTTCTGCCCCACAGGCGGCAGCTAATTGTCTGGTAGAGCAGCCATCCGTTGGTGAGCATATTGACTGAGAGATCAGGCGTCTGAACATTGACTGTGCCCAGCGTATGGTTCCAGTATTGGCACAACGCATTAAATGTCTCGCGTCTGGCAATGCCACCACGAAAACGATTAACAAGGGTAGTAGCATCCTCGGCATTTCGACCAATGCCAAGTCTGAATACAATCTCGCGCTCTTGCCCGTCGCCCAATTCAAATGGCACTTGCAATGCAGCACAGGGATCTAATCCGGCACCAACCTTGCCTGACAAATTAACGCGCGACAGAGCAGCCGGATTTGTCAGATTGCCATTACGCCCAAGGAACTCCGCCCGATCGCCAGTCATACTGCGCGAAGTCTCGTCAACATCAAGGAAAGCCACACGCCCGCCAAACTCGGTGTTGTATGAATTGCGAGCAAAAAGTGCTCCAGTCTTTCTATCCAGCTCGGTCACCACATGCATGGCTGTTTTCGATTGGAGATCGCCCAATACCCATTCAACGTAAGCAGTAGCCGACAAGCGTCGCGAGCGTCCCGAATGGTTACGCATTTTCAAAGCAGCAAATTTCACCGGTGCATCCAGTGCCACATAGATCCACAATTCAGAGGTTATACCGTCTTCCGTATGTTCAAAAACACTGTAACCAAAACCATGCCTGCTTAAATATGGCGCATGTCCGCGAGCCGGCAAAGGACTCGGGGAAAAGAAGTGTCCAGTATCTTCATCTCGGATATAGAAGGCTTCGCCGGAGGCATCAGTGACTGGATCATTATGCCAGGGGGTAAGACGAAATTCGTGAGCGTTCTCCAGCCATGTATAACCCACACCATTCTCAGAAACCACGCAACCAAAATATGGATTGGCAATTACATTAACCCACGGTGCCGGCGTAACATTGCCGGGCACCGTCGAAATTACATATTCGCGCCCGTCTGATGTAAAACCACCCAATCCATTGAATAAAATCAAATCTCTACGTTGCGGCGGCGGTGCAGCCGGGGTCTCCGGACGATGCGAGCCTTTAGACAATAGGCGAGGGATTTTTGTCTCTCTCGATTTGCGCGGCATTATCTGTTCGGCAAGCGATCCACGACTGTCTTTGATAATTGCCCGGGCAACCGACTGAAATAAAATGCGATCTTCCGGAGATATTTGCTCGCCTGGTCTGACGAAAATGCCACCCGGTTTATCCATCAGGTTGGCTTCCACTCCGGAGGCAATCAATCCCATTATCTGGTCTTGAATGACCTGACGATAACCGGCCTTATCCTCGTTCCATATAACAAGATCAACAACCAGTCCCTTTAAGCGCCAGTAGGCATGCGCTTGCACTAGCTGCCTTACCAGTTCAATATTTTCCAGATCGCTTATCTGCAAAAGCACAATTGGCAGATCGCCGGATATTGCATAACCCCAGAGATCGCTTTGTCCACGACGGTTCTTCATAAGGATGCCGGCATCTGCACGCAAAGCCGGGTTGGCATAGATTACCGAATTAGCCAGGCGCGCATACAACTGTCCATCGGACTCAGTAGCATTGAGTTGCCGAAGGACTACCTGGCTATGCGTCCAGGCTATGTCGAACACTCTATCCGTAAGACGGCGATCTTGATATTTATCCATCAGTGCAAAACAAGCTTCTCGACTGTCAGTAATTCCTGTGATGATATTTACCGTAATTGACTCTTCGGGATCAATTGTCAGTTGATGACGAACGGCAACTATCGGATCGAGCACTGAACCCTGACTGCCTGAAAGAATAGGCTGATACATTGCCTGAGGATCGCTAATTGAATTTCCCCGTCCAATAAACTTCATGCGATCAGTTTCATAAGAAACTACGCCACTGCTTGCACCGTGCACGGACATCAGATGGAACATCCAGGGCGGCCGCTCATCCACCGAACGTGGCCTACGATGACAAACAATGGCCTGGCTCTCTTCAATAATTTCAGTCTCCACAAATAAATTACTGAAAGCCGGATGCAAAGAATCATTAATAGCGTTTGCTAAAACAACTTCCGCATAACTCGTTATGTCTATATGCTTGGGTTGCCGCGACCGGTTGGTAATACGTACGCGTCTGACCTCAATATCATCCTCCGACGAAACAACAATTTCCGTGTGTGTATCAATATCCTTGTCACGCCGGCGAAACTCCACCCGAGCTTCAGAAAAAATTGCTTCGTAACTGTCGGCTTTCTTAAGAGTTGGCTGATGCGCATTCGACCAGAACTCACCACTGCTTCGGTCTTGTATGTAGCAGAACGCGCCCCAGTTGTCGCAAGTACTATCCTCACGCCAGCGTGTCACAGCCATGTCCTTCCACTTACTGTAACCACCACCTGCATTGGTCATCATCACATGATATCTACCGTTGGATAATAACTGTATTTCCGGATGTTTAGTATCAGCTGTCTGGAAGTAGCGCACCGGGGCTTCATCATTGTTGGATCTCGTATCCAATGTAGAAGCCTCAACTGACTGCAATTGGAAGGCACTGGCTTTAGGTATGCGTTCTTGCAACAAAAGCATCGTCGCCTTGAACGCCGGATCAGACTCAAATCGCCTTTGCATTGGCTTATCCAGCAAGCAGTGAGCCAGAGAAAGCAAGGTCATACCCTGATGGTGCGCCATAAATGAGCGAACGACCGCATGGTTTTGCCCGCGCGGCACACGCGAAGTAGTGTAATCAACTGCTTCATAAAAACCATATTTGCCGACGAATCCTTCACCAGCAAGCCTCTCCAGGTTATGGCAGGATGCTTCCGGTGCCACCATCAGTCCAAGTGCTGTCGCATACGGTGCAATGACCAGATCTTGAGCCAGTCCGCGCTTGAGACCTAAGCCCGGCACACCAAAAGCACGGTATTGATAGTTGAGATGGACATCAACCGCATAATACCCGGACTCCGAAATACCCCACGGTATCTTGCGTTGCTTGCCATATTCAATTTGCGCGGCCATGGCTGCCTGATAAGTCTGATCTAAAAGAGTGTTGGCATAAGACGGCATCACCAACAACGGCATTAGATACTCAAACATTGAGCCGCTCCAGGAGAACAACACCGGCTCTCCGGCAGCAATAGTCAGCGAACGACCAAGGGCAAACCAACTTTCCTGAGGTAATTTTCCCTGAGCAATAGCCACAAAATTGCACAGCCGAGCTTCCGAGGCAAGCAAGTCATAGTAACTTGAATCGGTCCGACGGTCTTCGGCATTATAGCCAATAGCTAAAAGTCGCTTGCTCTTGTCGTAAAGAAATTCATATTCTATATCTGCCAAGTCATCTGCCAGCGATACAAGTTGTTCAATAGCGGAAATTTTTTCTTTTGCTCGCCTACTAGCTTCAGACATAAGGACCAGTAGCTCCACCTGGCGTCTATTCTTGTCAGGAGTGGCAACTAAGTCATAATCTTGCTGCACATCGGAAAACGCCTGCGAGTATATGCCTGCTATCTCACGCAAGGTTGGCGCCGAATCAAGACGAGCAGTCTCCATATCCGCATCATACAGTCCGGGCAAGGTTATCCACGGTGCTAGATACACAAGCTCGTTCAAAGCTGATGATGCTTGTTGCGCCAAGGCATAGGACCAGTAGCCAATTTGGCTGGTTGGATCACAAGCGTCTTGCAGCAATTGCCTTGCCTGGTTTTTCTCCAGGACACCGGCCAATTCGGCGGTTGATTCGGCCAGCCCGGCAAGGCAGCTGTGCATGGCCGCTAGATTAGCCGGTACTGCCAGCTGAGCATTCTTGATTTGATAAGCAACCACAGTCAACTGAGGAATTGTTGTCTCGCCCAGACTCTCGCTTAGTATTCCCAACGTATCCTGCATACCGTCGAATATGCTGTTCGAGATTATCGATTCATCGATGATTGCCGTCAGTCCGGCACTTAGAGTCAAGAGATGCCCAGCAAGATTGCCGCTATCCACTGTGGAGACATAACGTGGCGGCAAAGGTCTTAGCGTAAGGGTATCGTACCAGTTGTACAGATGACCCCTATGTCTTTCAAGTCGATGCATTGTGGTCAGAGTTTTATAAGTCCGCTCAACCAATTCGCTCACTTGAATGTAGCCAAAGTCATAAGCAGACAAATTAGCTAAAAGCGACAGTCCCATATTTGTTGGCGACGTGCGATGGGCCACTCCAGCAATTGGTAATTCCTGCACATTGTCCGGCGGCAAATAATTATCGCCTGCCGCCACAAACGTATCAAAAAATGCCCAGGTCCGACGGGCTATCTTACGCAAAAACAAAATTTGATCGAATGTAAGCAACGCTTCACGCGGAATTACCGGTCGGCTTATCCACCAGGCAATTAGCGGAGCGAAAAACCACAAAGTTAAAATTGGGAAAGCAAATACAAGCGCTTCCGGTCTGGCAGTTAAAAGATAGATGCCAGTTGATACAGCAATCAATGGCGCGCCGGACATTTGCAAACACAAATCAATCAGTCTCCTACCATTTCTATGGAAGAGTGAATCCGACGGATTCCAAGCAAGCAGGTTTCTTTTGCTAACGGTTATGCGGTAGATAGTCCTTAGGATCGCATCAAGACTAAAAACTGCTTCAAATGGTAGACACGCCAGAGTAAAACACGATTGAAACAAATGGCGTACCGCTGAATTCCAAGTGTCCGCCACATGCTGTTGCCACAAAGTATCTTCCGGCTTCCTGACCAGATCTAAAATGGAGAATATTAACGGCGGCACAAACATAATTGCCAATGCCGCTAGCGTCCAAAGCCATGTTGGTTGCAAAACTATCCAACCCAGCACAAACATGGATACAAGAGCCGGTGTAACTAGACTCCGCCTGAGATTGTCAAATATTTTCCAGAGCGCCAAGAGTGGTAGTCCATCAGAAACATTAGGCAATAGCCAACTAGCGATTTGCCAGTCGCCACGAATCCAACGGTGACGGCGGCTCACATCGGCAAGGTAGGAAGCAGGATATTCTTCATACAGCTGCACATCAGTTAGAAGCCCGGAGCGTACATAACAACCTTCCAGCAGATCATGGCTCAATATGCGATTTTCCGGGAAGCGGTCGTTCAATGCTTGCTCAAAAGCATCAACATCATAAATTCCCTTACCTATAAAAGAACCTTCCCGAAAAATGTCCTGATAGACATCAGAGACTGTACGAGTATAGGGATCTATGCCCGGCTCATTGCCATTTAAAGCTGCATACCGCGATCTATTTGTGCCAGGCAAACTTACCCCAACGCGTGGTTGAAGAATTCCATATCCGGCAACTACTCGCTCTTTACTGTCGTCATAATACGGGTGATTTAACGGGTGCGCCATGGCTCCAACAAATTGTCGGGCAGTGTCGCGCGGAAGCTGCGTATCCGTATCCAAGGTGATGACATATTTGATTTTCGGTAACGCTTTCAAATCACCTGCGACCAAAGAAAAGCGCGGGCACTCTGCTCTTTCGTTATGATTGCTCCCACGCAAGAGAGCATTTAAATCGGAGAGTTTGCCACGCTTACGTTCGTAACCCATCCAAACACGCTCTTTAGCATTCCATATTCGTGGGCGATGGAAGAGAAAAAACTTGTCTGTACCGTTTGGATACTTATCGTTGAGTTCTCGGATCTTATCCTCTGCCTGTTCTAAAAGCATTCTATCTTCAGGTAAAGTCTCACTGGCAGCATCCAAGAAGTCTGTCAACAAAGCAAAATAGAGATGTTCATCGCGATTGGCCAGAAAGCGCACTTCCAATGCTTCTGCCAAGTCATTAATACTGTCGGCAGTAGAAATCATCGTCGGTACAACAACCATGGTTGCATTTTCCAACGGGATGCCTTCTGAAAAATCCATCTTTGGTATGGGTTCAGACGCAGCTAATAGCGTCGCTAGCCAATTAACCAGAGAGACGGCCAATTGACTGACGCTGACCACGCAGATACATGCAACAAGGCTAAGCAACCAAATGGGCAAATTATCTTGGGAAGCAATCTCGACCAAGTACCAGCTAAGAATGAGCGTAACAAGCGCAATCGAGATGAGATAACTAAAAAGGGGTGGTGCTTGCTTAACCAACGACCAAATTGAATTCCTGGTATTAGCCAATTTTTCTAATTGAGTAAGCCCATCATCAATTAAGTAGAAACCAACATGCTTGGACCTATCTTGATTGCCATTGGTCTCATTTTCTTCTGCGGCAAGCTTTATAGCTGCGCGAGCAATCTCCCCTTCCAACATCGCACTCTTAGTAGCAATTTTTTCCACAACATGCCGGTAATGATCGCGCGTGGCGAAATCCATTTTGCTATAAGCGTGTTGTGGGTCTTCCGATAAGATGTGCTCAATGACACTTTGACTCTCGACAAATTTGCGCCAGTCCATAGAGCCTAGAAATCGCAAGCTACCAATGGTATTACTAATGGAGAGTTGATCGGAGGCTTGCAGTTGGGTTTCTGCCTGGACTAATTGTTCAATAGTGGAACCTGTTTCGGACAAGCGTTGCTCAATCCAAGTAAGTCCCAAAGCAAGAGCAGAACTTTGTCCTTGCAGACGTCTTGCCAGTTCGGCCACAAAAGCGCTAACCATCGGCGGCTGTGAGCGCGCCATGTCGGCAATTACCAAAATTAGATTCGTGGGATCGTTGAGCGCAACATCAATCATTTTGTCAGCCCAAAAGGCCGCCAGGTCGCGCTCTACCATGCCGGCTTTCATGCGCAATGCCACGCGCCTGAGATTTTCAATGAGCGCCAGGCGCAGCATAATGGGAATCGCCCAGAGTTCGCCTAGTTTGAGCTCTGTCACTCTTTGATAGGAAGAGACAAACCTGCTAAGTATTTCCGGATCTACCCGACCGTCGCCATGGGAAATGATCGCCAAGGCAATGTCATAGACCCGAGGCAAACCAGCCGAGGGACCTTCAGCTAATTTAGGCAATTCCCAACTATAGCCTTTCGGTAAATGCCTCTTTGCCGTGCGAATTTGCTCTTCAATCAGGTAGAAATTATCTAAGAGCCATTCGCCGGCAGGCGTAATTCGACGATCGGCATTAATTGCCTTAGTGAGCACACTGCACGCTTCGGCAAGAACCGCTTCGTTTTCTGACAGCCGCTGAAGCAGCCTGTCGGAAGTACGTCCGACCCGTATTTTGTGCAAATCCGCCAGAATATTGCCATGCTGCTCCATCTGGTCAGCACTGAACAACTCAGAACGTAAGGGCAGCTCGTCGCTAACAATCAAGGCATCTCTCCAAATAGAACATCGTACCTTCTATTCAGTCGCCGAATTCAAGCAAATAGCGGTATTTCTAGGTTAAGAATACCGTAGTTTGCTTGAATTTGATATCGGACGGTGGTCTAGAAGCGAAAGCCTCTTCCGCCATAGATTGCTTGGTCCAAATTCTGCTCCAAAGCATTCATGTGCAAGGCTCCACCGAATCTTTGATCGTTAGCGATTGCGCTGTGATATTGCAGAGTTAGTCCATTGAGTTGTTCCGCGGAAATAAGTCCACGGGCGTGGGCGTCGTTAATCCGTCCCAATGTGTCGCCGCGGTACACTGCTGCCCCGAGATGGCGATTGGCGCGGTATTGATGGCGCTCCTGACGTGACGTTCGATAGCCGTTGTAGTACTGGGCGTCGGCCGGCAGGGTTGCTGCAAACATCGACAATGCCCCAAACAGGGCTAAAAAGCGAAGGGAATGACTGGCGTGCATGGTATTGCCTCCTTAGTCTGGGCTTAAGGATTAAGACGCAGAAATAGGACTTAAGTTGCTCAGCGGCAGGAAATTTCAGGAAATCGTAATGTCTCGGTACTACGGATTGCCCTTCGGAAAAGCGTTAATCTGAAAACTGCAGCCCTTTTTGTCTTTACCTAGAAAGGTGCTTATCACTGCGTGACCGGGACCTTTGGTGATTTTAACAACAGTATGCTCCGGGCTAATCAGTGGATCTGGATCTTTCGTCCAGCCGCTTGATTGAGCCTGCGTTTGATAAAACTCAGTAACCTGCTCGATGCTGTCATTCGTCTCTATCGAGGCTGTATACCTGTCACCACTTTGACTACAGGAAAGCTCCGTCGTGGACGGGTAGAGCGGCACCGGAAAATCCTTGCAGCCGTTGTCGGCAGATGCACTTTGGGCGGCGGGGTTAGAGACTTGACTGCCTGCTTGATCTGGCGGATTGGGGTTTGATGTACATGCTGTCAGGGCAAGCACAGAGCCGGCCACGGCAATGCGAGCAATTAATCTCATTTATAGTCCCTCATCTATAGTGGAGGCAATTATGGCACCTTTCCCTTTTGAAAAACAGACAGCGCGTTTTGCATTGCCTCCCGCACCGGCTCTTGAGTAAGACGGGTATAAACAGCTGTCGCCTGCAATGATTTATGACCGAGAGCTTTGCCGATAATTGTTGGGCTTACTCCCATAATCGCCATATAGCTGCCCATAGTTCGTCTTAAATCGTGGATCCGTAAATCTTGAATATTTGCTCTCTTAAGGATGCGTGCCCAAGCGAATCTTGGATGCCCAAACGGCTTTCCTGGAAGGCGACCGCTTGGAAAAACCCAGTCGCCGCCAGTATCCAGTTTTCGCTTGTTAAGCAGATCAAGTGCTTCGTAAGTGAGAGTAACAAATTGGACATCACCATTTTTTGTATCGGTAATTTTCCAGATGCGTAATGTGAAATCGATCTGTTCCCAACGCATAGTCAATACATTCGAACGTCTTGCTCCAGTGTAAATGCACATCCAAAAGAAGTCCCTCATGGTTCTATTTGGCTCGGCGTTGATTGCTGCGGCAAGGCGTTCTAACTCTTCACCTGGTTGCACAAAGCGATCACGAGGTCTCATCTTGTAGCGGTCAATTCCGATGCATGGATTCGGCGGAAGCACATATTCTCTCTTGATGCCCCAATTTATTACAGCACGCATGGTGTCGTGGCAGCGGTTGGCAAGATAGATGCCACTGTTTGCCGCCAGGTCGTCAACCCAATCTTGTACTTCTGCGCGTTTGATTGAAGAAACATCGAGCTGTGACCAGCGTGAAAAATGGCGAGTGAAATTGTCCTGCGTATCCTGCCAGCGCTTGGTGTGATGCTTGGCATATTTTTCGATGTAAAGCTCCGCGAGCCGCCCAAATGTCATACCCATATGTTTACCCCCTTTACCTTAAGACGGTTTTGGGTGGCAAAAAGTTCAATCCGCGAATTGCCAAGGTTATCTGCGCGACATTTTTAGAGGAGTGATTGAAAGTCAACACGGTTTTAAATACCGTCTTCATTAAGGAACCAAGAATAGACGCAATGTGTCATGACGCTAGATCGGAAGTGGTCAGCACCCAGACTAGTCACTATTTAACGAGATGATTCAGCTTCAAAGCCATCAAATGCTGTTCTTACAATAGATTCCAGAGACTCCACTTCTGGTCCCGTAAGTTCTTTGAACTCATCATTGCGCCGCCTCTTCGGCAATTGCCATTTATTTTGACGCATGAACATTATGAAATCTTCCGCCAGTCTGTTCGGCATTTCAATCTGATTCAAAATCTGTTGCATGGCTTTGTCATGCCGGGTCAAATAATCAATTTCACGAGGTATGTCCTCGTCGATCGTTTCCTCGACGCAACGGTAGAGGAATTCCGCGGCTTCAGTACAATCAAAATAACGGTATAAGTCAGCCGTATCATTTTTAACGTCGACGTTGCCTCGCTCCGTTGGTACCCAGTTTATAAAAGTCATCAACGGCCGTGAATGATTTTGCAGAACGGTTTTATATTCATCTATCCATTTAAGCATCACGGAAGAAATAGGAAATACCAGCTCAGCAGGACTAAATTTCCTCTCTTGGAGAATCTGATGTATTAGACAGCGATGCAATCTTCCATTGCCGTCATCGTAGGGGTGAATATAGATAAAGCCAAAAGCAATCGCACTGGCTTGCACAACCGCATCAAGGCTGGACTCGCTCATCCGTAAACTAGCAGCGACCAAACCATTTACTAAATCATCCAGGTCTTGCGGTCTAGCACCGATAAATTCTGGAATTGGCTCGTTTTCAAATCTCTCGCCGATGAAAACCGAATCCGTTCTGAGCCCTGGTTTTATAAAGCGATAGTCACCAATCAAAATACTGTGCAACCTGTTCAACTCATCTTTACTCAACGGGTGTTTGCCCGCTTGCTGAACAGCCCTGAGCCAACGCTCTTTGGTATTAATTGGCAGGCGTTCTCCTTCAATAGCAAAGCTTGCCTGTGTATCTGCAAGCAGCAAGAAACTCGACGCCCTGGCAATTAACGCCGTGCTTATGGTGCGTATCATATTATGGGCACGGTCTGATAGGCGTTTTGAGATAAGTTGATTGATAACATCTGTCCGTCTTATGACTGGGCAGAAGCCTTGTGTGCCCAACAAATTATTTCTAATTCTGTGTCTGGTAGAAACAATTCCCTCACTGACAAAATAATCTTCGCTGTCGAGTAGATCTATAGTTGTAACTTTTCCAGAGTCTGGCACATTTAAACGCTTGCCCGTGAGGAACTCATAGAGGAACCAAACACGTCTGACTATTGGACCCGTGGGGGCAGATTTAACGTAACTAGTAATTTCCTTTTCTGGTAGAGCTGCGAAGACAAGTTTCAGCACGAGAAGATCTAGATCTTCATGACGCAAGGAAAACGTCAGATGTGCTGTGACTGTGTCTTCCACGGCATACTTGCTATCAAAGATTCGCCATTCACCAGTGTCCTTCTTTAGTTCCTTTATTCGCTGCTTAGAAACGCACGACGGTTTGCGAACTGGTGCCTCGACCTCCAAAGTTTGCACCAATGCTGACAGACCTATCAAGGATGCTCCTGAAGGTACCTGTTTTTCTTGAAATATTGCGGGTGTAGAGAATGCGTGCTTCATGGTGGAAAATCTTTCACCAGGGTGGAATTTATATCATTATAACCTATCCGGTGGAAAATGCTTCACTGGAGCGGTAAACACTTCACTCAGTGACCGCAGGTGGAACTTAGCTCACTACAATTAAGTTTGCTTGTCCACAATTTGTGGGATTGTCCCACTTGTGGGAATTGACCACCTCATATAAAATGGATCTATTCAAGATGAGGTAATCCCTTAGTGATTAATTGGAATGACACAGGCAAAGAAACACAACCCGACAGCAAACATCGGGTTAGCCTAGGACCTTCTATTACAACTCCACAGGGAGTGCGGTACAAGGTGCTGCAAAACGATCGTGGACAGATTTTGCTTGACCCAGTGAAGACCGTACCAGCGGATGAAGCTTGGATCTACGAAAACCCAGAAAGGATTGCATCAATCAAGCGCGGCATCTCACAGGCTCAAGCCGGACATCTCCTCACCATCGACCTTGGTCCTATAGAAGATGAGGACGAATAATTGCCATTTGAACTCAAGTACACTCCAGAAGCCGCCACACAGCTAGACGTACTGAGCACAAGTAAAAATCTACAAAAGCGCTATAAGTCTGTAAAAAAAGCACTGCGCCTCCTTAGCAATGATCCGACCTATCCAAGCCTGAACACCCACAAATACGATTCACTGGTGGGTCCTGACAGCGTAGAAGTCTTTGAGGCTTATGCTGAAAACCAGACCCCGGCAGCCTATCGGATCTTTTGGTGCTACTATCCGCCGAAGACAAAAAAGAATGCAGTAAGTTACATCACAATAATTGCTATAACCCCGCACCCATAATGTTTTGGAGCCGAAAGCAGTTGGCAAGAAGTCGAGATTCGGAAGGGAAATTTAAGAC
>SBAT01000463.1 GCA_005240105.1 Chloroflexota bacterium | reverse complement strand
TTACTTTCCTCCGGCTCTTGCACCTCTTGTGTCTTTTGGATTTCCACGACATAGCCTGTTAAGGTGTCTTCGTTCTTGGCAATTTCTTCTTTGGTTTCACCTTTAGGTTCGGTAATGACTGAGCCGGTTATGGTATCAGTCTCGGACATGTCATCCGGTAAGTCCACTTCCACAGTGCCGGTTAACACGTCAAATTCGACAGTACTTACGCCATCTTCTTGTTTCGTGGATGCTGTCACCGGAGAGTCGGAATTGTTTTGCGCTATTGAATAAGGGATGAAATTCAACACGCTTATCAAACACAGAGTGCTTGATATTGCAATTAAGCGTCTAGCACATGTCATAGAGCCCCCTTATTTTTCGCGCACGTAAATCCACTCGACTAACACTCTGATACCGCTTAATCCATAAAGGCGCACGTTTGGTTGCCTATTTTCCATCTCTACTAATTGCGCTTTTGCTTGATCGGGAACATTGCCTTTATATTGCTGCTCAAACATCTTTCTAAGTTGAATTGGACGGTCACTCACCTTAAACGGGCAAGTAATTGATGTCGATTCGTTACGACCGGGGTCTAAGTTTAGTTGTGGAATCGTGGATATATTTGGCTGAACCCAGTGGCCATCGCCATTCCAATTGCCTCGGGGTCCAGCGTAGGGGACTTCCAGGTAATTTTTGTCGCCGCTAACTGAGGCAGACATAGAGAACTCGTCGCCGGCAGTAATTCTCTCTGGCGGAGGAGTAAACGTTATGCTGGCTTTAGCAAAGTCATGCATCAGATTTCCGTTGGCATAATAGGAGTATGGCCCTAGGAAATTGATCTGGTTTTCTGTTACCGTCGCTTTGTAGCCACTCTTGATTGCTTCGAAACTATCTTCTGTGATCTCTACAAAAGGTCCTGTGCGACGGAAAACAAAAGTGGGACTCTTACCAGTTTGTGGCTGCTTAGGAGTAGGGAATGAGCAGGTTGGAAGCATTTTTACCGTACCGCGAGTTGTTTGTCCACACTCTGTCACGGTGACAGTACAAGGGCCATTCAATCCAGGCGGTGTTTGTGCAACTATTTGTCTCGGTGACTCACAAATGGGTTCACAAGTTTGGCCATTTACCTTTACGGTGCTAGTGCAAGAGCGTCCATCTGTTTTCCCCGGAATACACAAAGGTCCGCCTGATGTACATGATGGTGGAAATTTACATCCCGGTGGCGCCTTTGGTGGAATAGGTTTGGTCGGTACTGGCAGTGAGCAGACGGGGGCACCATTGCCATTTTTTACTACGACCTTGACGCCACCGCATCCTTTTGGAATGCCTGCTGTAAAGCTGCCGCGGCAACCTGGAACAACATAAACACAAGGTGGTTGTCCTGTAGATCCAGGAAATTCGCCACTGTTTTTAGTCATGCTACCTGGAGGGCAGGTCGGCGGATATTTGCGTGTTTGATTCTGAGGAGGGCACGTCGGTGGATACTTAGGTGGTGTCTTCGCAGGCGGAGGTGGATCTGGAATTTCCTGTGTTTTTTCGATTTCAATGACATAACCACGCAAGGTGTCTTCGTTTTGCGCAATTTCTTGTTTTGTTTCACCTTTTGGTTCGACAAGTACGGTGCCGGATATGGTATCAGTATCGGACATGTCGTCAGGAAAATTAACTTCGACTTTGCCGACAAGAGTGTCAAATTCGACAGTCTCGACCCCGCTCGCCTTTTTTATGGTGGATGTTATCTGAGAATCTGCATTGCTTTCCTTGTCTTGTGCCACGCATACTATTGTGGCACTGATAAGAACTAGAGCAATGAATCCGAGACCGATTGATTTCAATGTATGGGCGTTCATTTCTATATCTCTGGGGGAGTGCTGTTCTATTAGTGCAACTTACGCTTCTTGAGCGGAACATATCTCCATTCGAGTCTTACATTGATTCGTCCTGGGCAATAGAGATAGATCATGGGCATCTTGTTCCTCATCTCTGGCGTTACTCTGTCGGCATATTCAGGATGTTGTTTGAGTGCATCATCCAGGAACTTTACATAGTCGATTACTTCAAATTGAAATGTTCCGGACGGCTGCCCATAACCTTTGGATAGTGTTACAGAACGTGGATTTGGCAATGGTTTTATCCACGAATGATCAGGGCCATATTGTCCCTGGGTGCCAACTCGTTCGTCGCCGGATGTGGAGGCACTCAAAGTAATCTTATCGCCCGCTGCAATTATTTCCGGTGGTGCTTGATAGTTAAAGGTTGATGACACCATAGGATCACCTTTGATGTATTGTGGGCCGGTCCAACTGATTGAAGAGTTAGTTATGTTTACAGTGTTACCCTGATCAGCATAGCAAGAGGGCGTCTCTTGTGTTACGAATGGGCCAGTTCTTTCAAATGCGAAAACTGTGGCAGCAGGGGGTGCTGGAGTTGCCGGTGGTCTCAGTCCGGAATTAATCAATCCCATAGGAGGCTTCATGGTAATGGTGCCGCAGGTTCTCACTCCTTGTTCATTGCGCACAATATTACAGGTTCCCGTTGTGGTGAGGGGAGTTTCGCATACCTGCTGGCGCGGCGACTCAGCAAGTACAGGACAATTAGAACCGTTAATGGTTACTCTTGATGTAGAGGATCGCCCATCGCAACGTCCGGGTATGCGCAATGGAGTGCCGCATGTACCTTGGGTGGGAATTCTGGTTGGCGGACAAGCTGGAGGCTTGGGATTGCAAGTGACCTGTTGATTGCAGACTGCATCTCCACCGCGATTGCGGATGACTATGCGAATAGTTCCGCAGCCATTTGGGATACGTGTGGTGTAAGTCGGAGTGCATCCAGGGACAACATAAATCTGCGGAGGCTTGTTGGTAATTACAGGTGGCTTGCACACAGGTGGAATTGCGTTAGGAGGCTTATTTGTGGATGGTGGTTTTGCAGGCGGCTTTTTTTCTGTTGGAGGTTCTTCTACTTCTTGAGTTTTTTCAATCTCCACGACATATCCTCTTAAGGTGTCTTCGTTGTGGGCAATTTCTTCTTTCGTTTCGCCTTTTGGTTCAACAAGAACGGTGCCGGAAATGGTATCAGTGGCTGAAAGGTCATCTGGAAGATTGACTTCCACTGTGCCTGTCAAAGTATCGAACTCGACAGTTTCAAGACCATTCGTCTTCTTGATGCTTGATGTGACCGGTGCTTGTCCGCTGTCCTGAGCAGAACAGACTATCGATGTGGCAATCAGTGTTACAGCTGCAATTGCCGTTGCCATGAATCTTAAGTTGCAAGAATTACAATTCATAATAACCTCTCATGATAACTTCATTCATTTGTCATTACGTATGTGTACTTAATGTCGAAAGTCTTATAGCCTCGAGGTCCTGTTAGGTGAAACCAAAGCTCAAAATTGGTTTGCAGTGG
>SBAT01000464.1 GCA_005240105.1 Chloroflexota bacterium | reverse complement strand
TGCGACCTATGCTTCGCTCCTGGAGAAAACCGGCGCCAAAGTGCATGCTGTCACCTCATTTGATGAAGCCAACGAGTTACTTTCATTCTTGCATCCGGATCTTGTACTTTTAGCTGCGAGCATGCCTCAAGGTGATGGCCGACTTTACTGCCAGCAGATCAGAGCCACGCTTGTCCATCCGCGACCGGTGCTTGTGCTAATGCATTCCGGCGATGATGTTAATGAGCGTATTAAATCCTTCCGCTACGGCGCAGACGATGTTCTAGCCGACCCCATAGACAAGAACGAATTAGCCATTAGAGTGCTCGCGCACTTGAGACGCCGCCAGGAAGAGCTGTCTTCCCGTCTGACACAGTTGCCGGCTGCCACCCTGAGCCGCCGTATGCTTGAGCAGAGCCTGGTGTCTGATCGTTCATGGGCAGCCTTGTCGGTTGACATCAACAGCCTGAGAATATACAACGAAGTCTATGGTGACCTGGCAGGAGATCAGCTGATTAAGGCTCTCGGTGCCATTCTTGTCGAATCTGCCGCAGAAAATGACTTTGTTGGTCACATAGAAGCTGATGATTTCCTTTTGATTACCGATGCTGCTTCCGCAGAGGAAAAGGCAGAAAAGATTTGCCAACAATTTGATCGAGCCAGCAAGAGATTTTATCCGTCGGAAGACGTATCGCGCGGCTATTTGGTTGCCACCGGCATTGGTGGCATTCGCAGAAGGCTGCCGCTAATTTCTGTAGCCATTGGCATAGTTAACAGCACCACACGCCGCTTCCAGAGTTATGTCGACGTATTGACCAACGCACACGATGTGCGCAGCCTGGCCAAACAAAAACCTGGCTCCGGCTGGGTGTCCGATGGCGTCATGGAACCCGGCGTGTATTGCAAAGATCCGCTACGCTCACGCATTTTGGTTGTTGAGCCGGATGGGGCCATGGCTTGCCTCCTGCAGGAGAACCTCTCTCTGGAAGGTTATGTGGTAGAAGTTGCCAGCTCAGCTGCCGAGGCATTAGATCTCTGCAGGCATGAACCGCAGCCGGACTTAGTTTTATTAGAATCCACCTTAGCTGACAGGGGAATTGACGGCTGGGAGTTTTGCCGCATGCTCAAGTGCGACGACCACCTGGGCAATATTTGGGTAATCATGGCCACAGCCCACCCGGACCAGGTAAGAGCCTTAGAGGCAGGTGCTGACCTTTACTTGCCCAAGCCATTTGATATCCCATCTCTTCTGCAGGAAGTTAATTCCCTATTGCGGTCCAGACTTTACCGGGTAGGCAGAGCAAGCTAAGTGGGGAGCGAAGCAAGAGCGGCGATGAGCCGGTCGCAGCGCAGCGAAGACGGGTTGCCGGAGGCAAGCGAAGGTGGAGACGAAGCGTTATTCATAACGCGGAGTCGGAACCGGAGCGTTATAAGTAGTAATTATCCCATTTGCTAATTTAGTAAATTGCCTTAGTCTAACCCCTAGGCAATTCTGGTGAAGTCTATGAAAAAATTTGCAGCACTTTTTATGTTGTGGTCAGCTCTTCTTTGCTCGACAGCCGTTGCTCTGGCGGAAGAGTCCCGCCCACACAGACAGATTTTGGCCATGGCCGGCTTTACCGATAGCGAAAAGCCCAAAGTAATTAGTTTTCACGCCGACTGGTGCCCTACCTGCGATCAACTAAAGCCCTCGCTGGATAAAGCAGAAAGCCGTTATGGCTCGCAACTTGATTTCATCTCAGTCAACATCGACGATGAGAAAAACAAAGACATAGTACGGCTCTACAGAGTGCGCGGTGTGCCGGAAGTTGTTTTTGTCAGCTCCAGAGGCAAGGTGGTAAGTACGTTCATGGGCAACGAACCAAGAGAATTAAAAACTGGCATGCAGAAATTGCTTAAGGAAACAACTACTACAAGCATTGCTGCACGTTCCGCCGAAACGTCATTCTGAGTAAGGAGCCGACACTAAATGTGTCGTCGGGGCTCAGAATGCCTTTGTCTCGATCTTTAGGTCAGTCAAAATCCAATCAATTGCCTCGGTAATTTCTTCGGCAATATAGTCAGGCTTAACTGGCCACTGGTAGGTACCTTCAAGCACTTGGTCGCCGTAACCGGTACGCACAAGCACTCCCTTACCGCCAATATTGTGTGCCAATTCAACATCGGTGGATTTGTCGCCAACGACGTAGGCACGATTGCTATCCAAACTTTGATCATCTGCGCAGGCACGTTCAACCAAACCAATTTCCGGCTTGCGGCACTGGCAGGTACTGGTAAATTCCTCGACAATCCCGTCAGGCAAATGTGGGCAGTAATAGAGCGCATCTAAATAAGCGCCTTCCTTTTTCAGCAATTCCACCAGGCGATTGTTGAGGTCGAGAATATGGGATTCCGGATAGTAGCCGCGGGCAGCGCCTGATTGATTGGTAACCAGAACGGCCGCCACATTAGCTTGATTTAGACGACTTACAGCCTCAGCAGCACCAGGAATAAGCACCAGCCGCTCCAGCTGGTGGATATAGCCTGCTTCGACATTTAATGTGCCGTCGCGATCTAGAAAAACAACTGGCCGGCTCTGTGGCTTAGCGGAAGTCATGGGCTAATTTTATCATTTGGTCCACGTCCTTACTATGTAACATTGACAACAGTTGTTGTTTAGACCGTCACCGGTATAGGTATGATAGGATTGCCTCAGGTCAATTCTTCGTGAGACCAGCATGAGAATACAAGACGATAACGCGTCATTTCGCTTCAACCAATCGGGGCTAAGGAAATTCCTCGGCGACTTGGAGTGCGAAATTATGGAATTGGTTTGGAAAAAGGCTAATCCAACGGTAACCGTCCGCAACGTATTTGAGGCTTTGAAAAAAGAACGACCAATTGCTTACACGACAGTGATGACGACCATGGTGCGCCTGTCGGAAAAAGGTCTTCTAAAAATCGTCGATAAAGCAGGGCTGGCAAATTGCTACGCACCGGCTGATAGCCGAGACGAATTCATCCGCAAGTCGGTATTCTGGGTTTTGAAACAATTTTCCCGTGAGTTTCCTCACGAGTGCCAAGAATATTTCGCCAAGAGCAAATCCAAAAAACGTTAATTTGCATGCGCCCCTTTTTGTTTGCCCTACGCTAGAAGAAAGAGGGCGAGATTTGCATCTCGCCCTCTTTCATTTCTACACCTTGATCAACCTTAGAAGCTGTCAGGCACAGGTGCATTACCTGGTTGAATTCCAGGGACTCTTTGTGGACGTTCAGCACGCCCGCTAGTCATGTAACGCTCATCAATGATCGTCGGTTCGACTTGCAGGATGTTCACGTCACGTGGAGCCTCTGTACGGCTTATCTCTTCCGGTAGCTTCAACTGTCCAGGTGTTCCCGGCAGGATGATTTCCGGACGAACTGCCACCACAAGTTCACTTTCGTTCTTGTTGAAGGCTTTGGACTTGTAGAGAGCTCCAAGGATAGGAATTTCACCCAAGATTGGTGTCTTGTTCACTTCGCGAGAACTGTTGGCTGACACCAGTCCGGATATGTAGAGCTCTTGTCCAGGCTTCATTTCCACAATCGTTTGTGTCTTTCTGACAATAAACGCTGGGATTTGTCCTGTGCCTACACCCAACAAGTTGATTCCGTTAGCTTGGTCAAGCAAGCGCTCTTCAGGAGATACCTGGAGATTAATTACTCCTGTTTCCAAAAGAACCGGAATGATGTTCAAGCGCAAACCGAATGGCTCGAAGCTGATCGATTGCTGAGCCGTACCGGCAGTGGCAATTGATTGCAAGATTGGAATTTCACCGCCAGCCAAGAACGAAGCTCGCTCACCCGATATAGTCACTAGTGTCGGTTCAGCCAGCACACGTGCCCTTCTTTGAGTGATGATACCTTGCACCGTCGGATTAATCGACCACCGTCCAATATTTCCACTCGTGAAGTTGGACATGGAAGTGAACAGGTTGGACAATCCGCCAGGGGCGAATGTGCCTGCTCCAGGAGCACTACCGAAGAGCGATGATGCTTGCACAAGAGGCGGCGCCACAGACATGACACCTTGACCGACAGGGCTCGAGAAACCAGGAGTTGTTGAAAGAGCATCGTTTATTGTGCCGCTTGGGTTGATGACAGCTCCATTCAAGAACCTAACTGGCGACGTTAATCCACCGTAGCCTGGCAATTTTGAAGGAAGCTTTTGCAAGTATCCTAATATCTGTGAGACCCATGCAGCACCTACCGTGGGGGTAAGTGCAGACGGAGCAAAGGGTCCAGCGCCGGGCACAGTACTTGATA
>SBAT01000185.1 GCA_005240105.1 Chloroflexota bacterium | reverse complement strand
GTTGGCGGACGCACACCCGCCAATGACCTTGATGTCGCGGCAGTTTTTCAGCAGCTTGATTCCATCGAGCCACGCATGTCGCCACTCGCACGCAATCACGTCGGCACCGGTGATTGAGTACAGGAGCAGCCCGTATTGATCCGTGTTGGCGAGCGGGTTCGCGTGCGAGCAACGCACCTTTTCCAGCACGAGGTTCGTACTGTAATTCGCGGTATCTCCCGGAGCCTGCTCGACCGTCTTGAGTGCCACGAAACAGTTTTCCAGCCAGACGTTATGCACGTTGTGATTGTCGCCCCAGAGCACGATCCCGTCGGAGTTGCGCTGCAGAACCGCCTCCAGCGGATCAAGCGTGTTGGCATGCCTGATGCAGAGAAATGAGATCGTCGTGTTACTCGGCTTGGCGCCGCAGGTGTCGGATTTGAAGGCGGGAAAGTCACCATCGCACACGATGACCGTACCTTTACCCGCGCCTGTAATTGTGACATCGGATGGCAGCACTACGGTACGGGTGAGCGTGTAGTTGCCTTTCGGCAGGAAGACCCTGCCATTGACCTCAAGTAAGCATTCAATGTCGTCGGCGGTCATATTTGTGTTCATGGTAAACCTCCTAAAAGGGATTGGGTGGGTTGAAACCACACACCCAAGAACGTTGCTAGACGAATGCCATTACCACATAAGCTGTAAGATGGTTTTTCTTTTCCGTTGGCCACTGCGCTCCAAGCTAACGTCACCGATCAAAATACGGTGATCATTTGGTGACCAAGAACGGAAACTCCTCGGCAACATCCATCCGCACAAAAAAATTCCCGGTGAAATCAGTATTGCGATGGGTGAATCAATCCCACGGATTACCGGGTGTCGGATCTTCTACTCCACTAAAACAGTTGCCTGCCGCACACGCGTTGCATACCGCTCGTGGACGCCAGCCATTCCGCTCACAGCGATCAAGAATCCAATCACAGTTCCCGCAAAAAGGGATCGCGGGTACAACAGTATTAGAGCCTGAGCCGACAGACTGACGGTGGCGGTAATAACCACAGCTCGTGTACAAAGATGCATCCGCAGTAAATCCAGGCATATTCATAATGTTCATTTCAAATCTCCTTTCGGTTAGTTAGGTTCAACGGTCATAGCCCCGTTGGGTTAGCGGTTTTATCGCGTAAGCCGGTTCGTTGGGTTACGGCTTCGTCTAACACAACCGACGAACTACGCCGGGGTTCCGACCTTAAGGAACGAGATTAAAAGAAGATCCAAGGAGTACATTTAGGAGGAATCGGATAACCAGGACAGATATCCCCATTGGGACGCTTGCAGCACTGGCAATCCTGAAAAAAAGGTACTTCGAAGGATTCACAGACAGGATGTGACCCAAAAGGCCCACCAACACGGCCGCAGCAAGTCATTGTCCTCCTGAGGGTCACCCGCGCGGGTGAAATTTCACCCGTACCTAATCTTCCGAAAATAGCCTTCCCCCGGTATATGCCCATGGCTGGGCCAAGCGATGATTCTGCATTAAATCCAGGAATATTCATTTCACACCTCTTAATTTTCAGGTTTAACATTCGTATGTAAGGCGACAACTTTAGTCACCCGCGAGTAGCCCTGAAGAAATGGAGCGAATTATGGGAATCGGAAATTGGTTATCCCGGAGTTCGCTTCGCTCCAGCTAGGCTACGTTTGCTAGTTATCGAAGCAATCAAGACACCGGTCTAGAATGTCGCACCAATGCTTATCGCGCTCTAGGTTTCGACATAGACTGGCGGCTTTATTAAGCAATCCCTGCGGACAAGGACACCTTAGCTGTGGCACTACTAGTTGATGAGCAGCAGCACTCACTTGGCTCGTATGGTATTGTCCGCTCGTATGGTAGAGCGACACCTCTGCGGTAAAGCCTGGCATGTTCATTTCAGTTACCTCTTTTGTTGATTTAACGATCATAGTAAGGAGACATCTTTGTGACGAGGAACGGAAACTCCTCCGTCACATCCACCCGCACAAAAAACTTCTCCGTAAAATCCGTGTTGCGATTGGTATAGGAGAAGATGACATCGACGATATTGCGCGTGCTGCTCAAAGGCGACTGACGCACTTCTACCCCCGTCAGCGAAAAGTCCTTCGCGAATTCCTCGGCTGCCTTGGCATAGATGGCGGGATAACGCATGGCCAAATAGTTCAGAACACGGTGCTCATCGGTCGCGCCGGCGTTGTCCGTCAGTTGCATGATCCTGTTGAACAGTTCCTCGGCCGCCGGGCCAAACTGCGCGGCAGTGGTTTTCTCAGGCTTCGGGATAGCCTTGATGAGCGCGTCGCGGTCGAAGGAATAGATTTGGTCGAAGGCAACGATGGGCACCATCAGTCCATTGCACATTTCCGGCGGGGCGATGGGACCGCGCAGGCCGATGACGACATCGATGTCGTTGGGGCTAGGGGCAGGACGGATGGCTTCCACCAGCAGATCGATGTCGACCGGATCGCGGGGCACCAGCAGGTAGGTTTCCAGCCCCTGGATGGTCAGCACCCAACACAGTTGGCGCACCAGGTAGCGGTTCTCGCGCTTGGACAGAACGGTGTGGAAGGTCTGTTGATCGGTCTTTCCGGCGGTATCGGCGCGTCCTGTCGCCTGGGCAAACTCCTTTTCCGCTGCAAGGTTCGGGAAACGCGCTTCAACTCGACCGATGGCGTAGACATAGGAAACCGCTCTGTTACCATTAGGACTCGAACCGGCAGCCCCTCCACACCCACAGGTTCCGTCTCCCGCCTGCGGAGCGATGGTGCCTCTACGAACTTCGGTAGATAGCACGCTTGCAGACTCGTCATTTATCTGGATCGGTAGGTTTACCGGCTGTTCCATTGTTTCAGTATATTCGTTCATATTGATTCTCCTTTCTAGTCATAATCGTTAACTGTACGTAACAAACACGGGAATCCGAATTCAAGCAGTTCCTCTATCTCTGATGCCCATTGGTGAAAACCATCCAGCGGTTG
>SBAT01000374.1 GCA_005240105.1 Chloroflexota bacterium | reverse complement strand
GCCGAATGCGGCATTCTACGCATTGAATACGGATCTGGCAGAAGACCGCGCTGCGACAAGTCTGGGCATCATGGATTGTTATTTTGCCGCTGCCGGAATTGCTGCACCAATGCTTACCGGCTTCATGGCTAACGCCACAGGCAATTTCAATTCGGCGATCATCTTGATGATGGCTTTTACAATCGTAGCTGTGCTTGGAGTTATTTTCTTCCAGCATCCGGATAAGAAGTAGTTATTTGGCAAGACCTTAGCAAAGTCTGTCTACTCCTTTGTCATTCCGAAGGCTTTAGCCTGAGGAATCTGCCGCGGTGTGTCAAAGTTCTCGTTGACCAAAATGAACGTTGAGTAGTTGCGGCAGATTCCTCGCTTCGCTCGGAATGACAAAAAAGGGGGGCTCGGAATGACAAAGCGGGATTCGCATGTTGATTCGTGAGATTCTTCACTGCGTTCAGAATGACATTCAACCGCGTACTACTTGTTGTCTTCTTTAGCCACCATCGAGGCAAGTTGTTCGTGTCCGGCGACTGTGTGCACGGACATGCCGACGCGGTCGCGCACGTAATTGAGATCGGCGTATTTAGGGTCGGTGGCCACTGAGTCTCTGTAGTACTTCAGTGCGTTTGACTTGTCGCCTTTAGACAGTGAGCCAATGGCTAGACCATAAAGATCAGCGGCACTGGGTTTTTTGCTGTTTGAAATTGCCTTGTGCCACTTGGACATTGCACCTTCAATGTCTCCCTGGTCATAAAGCAAACACGCCCAGGTATTGATGTATTCAGCATCGTCGGGTTTTATTGTGAGCGCTTCTTGTACTTCTTTCACTCCATCGGCAAGGTTTTTCGGTCCGCCAAGTTTGTAGAGTGTCCAGGCTAGCGCGTTGTGGGCTTCGGCATTAGTGGGATCGCTTTGGATTGCTATGCGATAGCCGGCCGCTGCCCGGTTTGTTTGCCCGCTGCTGTAAAGCAGGTTGGCTTTAATAACCAGATCGCTCGGTTTGCTGTTTTTTATTTCCATGGCTTCGTTCAGGCGCGACTCGCAGGTGGCGCAATTTGGATCGATGCCAATAGCCGTCATGAATTCAGAAATTGCACCATCCAGGTCGCCGCGTTCTTCTAAAAGCAATGAGCCTAGTTGCATGTGCGCGTCAACATTATTAGGTTGGAGCTGTAGTCCACGTTTGTATTCGGCAATGGCGGCGTCTGATTGTCCGGCAAAGCGGGACTCAAGAGCACGCTGGAAGTGTTGGGAGCCTTCCTGAGCGTTGACTGGAAGACCTATTGTGAGAAGTCCGGAGAGAAGAATTGGCAGGTATGATAGACGTGCTGTTGGTAGGTGCTTAGATTTCAAGATACAACTTTCATTAGGCAGGATCCTACTTGAAAAATACCACCTTTCCACCAGGTTAACTCGGAAATTGATGCACCTGACAAGTGACTTTTAACGTGTTTAGGGGACCGGCATGTGTGATTCGACAAAGGAAAACAGCAGGCGACATTTTTTGGGCGGCGCGCTCGGTTTAATAACCGGACTGGTTCTCATTTCAGCAGCTTCTGCCGTTACAATCTTCCGCTTTGCTTTTGGCAGGTACTTGTCTCATGATCAGTTATTGGAACTCGAGTCTCAACGACAGAGGCTCTTAGCTCAAAATGCCGAACTGGGCAGGCTTGAACTTGAACGGCAAACGAAGGACCACATACTTATTGGACGCCTATCGGATTTGGATGCTGACGAAGGTAAGTATTTTACCGACTATCAGATGCAGCAGGCGCTGGCATTTTTGGACAAGGACAAATTGCCTATCTTGCTTTCGGCAAAGTGTACGCATCTGGGCTGCACGGTCGGTGCGCAAGTTGATGATCAAGGACGAATTCTTTGTCCGTGTCACATTTCCTACTTCGATATTTATACCGGACAACCCAGTGCCGGATCGCCGGCAAAGCAACCATTGCCGCATTTGAGTTGGGTCGTCAAAGACGAAAAAGGTAATGTGGTGGCAATGAAGATGTCCGGTGACCCGCTTAAGGGTAGCTTGGATGCGCAAGACCCGGACAAGCTCAATGTGTTTCTAGTTAAAGATAGGCGGAAGGAGACATAATGCTGCGCTTTCTTAGCTCTAGATTTCCGACAGAAAAGCTCAATTTTGATTGCCTTGTCAATGAAAAACAGGTGCCCATTCACAAGATGACCTGGGGATATTACACGGGTGGACTGGTCTTGTTTTTCTTTGTGGTTCAGGTAATCACCGGACTACTTTTACTCTTGTACTACCAGGCAACTGTCAGTGACGCCTATGTTTCCGTAAAGACAATTATGGATAATGTTGAGGGTGGCGCGCTCATACGCAACATGCATATTTGGTCGTCGTCTCTGATGATATTTTTTGCTCTGGTGCATTTATTGACTACATTCTCTATGAAGGCATTTGCGCCGCCACGCGAAATTACTTGGATTGCCGGCGTATGTTTGCTTTTCATTACTTTTGTTTTTGGTTTTACCGGTTATCTTTTGCCATGGAATCAGCTGTCTGTTAATGCCACCAAAGTGCTTTTGCAATCGATAGATCAGGTGGGTGCCATGCTGCCTGTGCAGTTGGCGCAAATCCCAGAATTCGTCAAACAGCTTTTGCAAGGTGGAGATGTTATAGGGCAAGCGACATTGAGCCGCTTCTTTGCTTTGCATGTAGTGGTTTTGCCCGCTTTATTGCTGGGCATTCTGACAATTCATTTGCTGTCGGTTCAACTTCATGGAATGAGCCAGGGGGTGGATGTGCCCGCATCTAAATCCGAGAAGTTCTTCCCTGTTGCCGTGAGCAGGGACATTCAGTTGTGGTCGATTGCGCTTTTAATTCTGTATGTTCTGGCACAGTGCTTGCCGTTTGATGCTTTTATTTCTTTTCCTCTACTTGCTCCATATGATCCCTTTGGTGCAACGCCTGTCGGAATTAAACCAGAGTGGTATTTCTACTTTATTTACTATCCGCTTGAGCTGTTACCGTTTTGGCTGGTGTTGGTGATCTTGGCTGTTGTGTCTGCCGTGCTTTTCCTAACGCCTTGGATTTTTCAAAAGACCAGCCGAAGGATACTTTCTGCAATCGCCATAATGGCTGCCGGCTATTTGCTTGTGATCTCTATCTTTGGACAATCTATTTATAATTTTTTCAGAGGTGGGCAGGGTTGAGAATTAGGACCGACAAAATTGTAATTGGATTGTTGCTCGGGTTAACCTATGCAAGTCCAGCTTTTGCCTATCCTGCGTTTCAGAAATTCTCGCAAGAGCATTCGGGCAGGACGGTCAGCTGTGCTATGTGTCATGTCAACTCAGAAGGACCATCAGGGCAGCAAGAAGGTCAGTTGTTGAGTCTTACTGCTGAAGAATTGAATAGAGTCGATGCCGGCAGGGACGCATCTTCTCCGGGTGTAGATGTGGACAGCCCAATCATGAATAGATTTGGCAACCATCTGATTAAGACTTTAGGGATGGATAAGGTAAGCGAAGCAATTAGCAATCCGGAACTGTTGGCTCAAGGACTGGATAAAACCGATATTGATGGTGATGGTATTAGTGATGGACGGGAGTTTTTGGATGGTACGGATCCGCTGAATAAATTCAACGGTGATCCGAAATTATTGTTTTGGATAAACTTATCGCGGCGGAAGTTTGAAATATTGTATGTTGCCCTGGCGATTGGTTTGATTTTCTTTGGTTTATCCCGTTTTACTAAACGCAGGCAGGAGACTGAGTAATGGCGAAGACTTTGGCGAACTGGAATGGGCAGGAGATGCCTTTAGAAGACGTGAAGGTATCCGTCTTGGATAGGGCATTTCTTTTCGGCGATTCTGTCTACGAGGTTATTCGTCTCTACGGTGGCAGGCTGTGGATGTACGACAGGCATATGGGACGGCTGGCGACGGGACTTAAGGCATTGCGTATTGAGGGCGTTGATATGGATGCCTTGAAATTACGCATTGAGCACACCGTGAAAAACAGTGGCGAGAAGGAAGCACTTGTTTATATACAAGTGACTCGCGGAGAGGCTAAGCGCACGCATCATTATCCGGAGAAGGCGGTGCCTAATCAACTAGTCTATGTGGAATACTATGATGATCCCTGCAAGGCAATGCGGGAAACAGGTGTGCCGTTGATAAGCTTTCATGATTACCGCTGGCAGCGCAATGATTTGAAAGTAACTAGTCTCATGGCTAACTGCATGGCGGCGCAATTTGCGCACGAGAATGGTTGTATTGAAGTAGTGCAGATTGGCTCAGATGGCTATGTTACGGAAGGCAGTCATACGAGTATATTTGCTGTGCGTGATGGCAAGATACTTGTTTCGCCATCGAGTTCGAAGGTGTTGCCGGGGATAACTAAACAGCAAATTTTGGAGTTGGCGGCCGCCAGTGAAATTGGTATCCATGAAACACGAGTGAAGAAAGATGAGATTAGTGACGTCGATGAAATGTTTCTGACGGGGACGCCGGAGGAAAT
>SBAT01000274.1 GCA_005240105.1 Chloroflexota bacterium | reverse complement strand
TCTGCGTATCAACCGCCTGAAAGAGTTGGAAGAAATGCGCGACAGCGGCGAATTTTACCGTCGCCCCAAGAAAGAAGTAGCAGTTCTCAATCGCGAATTGACCAAACTGGAAAAGACCTTGGGCGGTCTTAAGAACATGCGCGGTAAGCCGGACATCTTATTTATCATCGATCAAAAGCGTGAGTTCATTGCTGTTACAGAAGCACAAAAAATGGGCATCACGACAGTCGGCATCATCGATACCAACTGCGATCCAGACGGTATCAACTACGTGATTCCAGGCAATGACGACTCTATTCGTTCCATCAAATTGATCACCGGCAAAATTGCCGATGCCATCATCGAAGGACGCGAAGGCACAGGCATTGGCCCAATCATCGAAGCTGAAAAAATTGAAGTTCAAGAAGCAGCTCCAGTTCCTGAACTAGTTTCAGTTGCCGGTGTCGCAATTCACCTCGATGAGAAAGACCAAGCAATAGTCGATTCCATCGAAGAAGAGATGAGCACTTAAGCAATTCACAAGAAGCGAAGCAAGCGTTGCGACATAGCAATGCGCGGCTGAGCAAAGATGGGTTGCTGGATAGCTAGCGAAGGTGAAGGCGATAGCCGAAACCGGAGCGTTAGAAGAGGACATAATGAGCACAATGGTTGAAATTTCCGCCACCATGGTTAAAGAACTGCGCGAAAGATCTGGCGCAGCAATGATGGATTGTAAAAAAGCACTGGTCGAAACATCAGGCGATTTTGAAAAGGCCTTCGAATGGCTGCGTCAAAAAGGCGTTGCTGTCGCCCAAAAGAAGTCTGCTCGCAGCGCTTCTGAAGGCTTGGTTGTCGCCAAAATTGCCGACAACGGCAAGACTGGTTCAATTGCTGAAATCAATTGCGAAACGGATTTCGTTGCCCGCAACGATGAGTTCGTGCAGATGACTAAGGAATTAGTCGACCTAGCACTGGCTGAGAAAGTTGCCAATGCCGAGGACCTTTTGAGCAAGTCCATTAAAGGAGCTAAGGTTTCTGAGTTCATCACTGAAAGAATCGCCAAAACCGGCGAAAACATCATCGTCAGACGCGTATCGACAGTAGATCTTGGCGGCAAGCACGGCATTGTTGGCCTCTACGTCCACGCTCTAGGTGGCAAAATGGGAGCTCTGGTTGCCATCGAAAGCAACAAGGACTTGAATGGCACTTCCTTGGGCGATATGGCTAAGGATCTGGCAATGCACATTGTTTCTGCCAAACCACAATTTGTCAGCCGCAATGAAATCCCAGCTGACGTAATTGAAAATGAAAAGCGTATTGAAGCAGGCAAAGCTGACTTGGCTGAGAAGAAGCCTGAAATGCGCGAGAAGATTGTCCAAGGTCGTGTGGACAAACTCCTTGCTGAGCGCTGTCTGTTAGATCAGCCTTTCGTTAAGGATCCAAGTCAAACGATCGCACAAATGCTGGCTAAGAAAGGTTCTGAAATTGGAGCCGAACTCAAGCCGACAAGCTTTGTGATGTTCATTCTTGGCGAGAGCGAAGCGTAAGCGTTTCCAATAATATTGGGTTAGGACAAAGCAAATGGCGGACATTAAGTACCGGCGGATCCTCCTCAAACTATCTGGTGAAGCCCTTATGGGCTCTCAGACCTTCGGTATTGATCCTGTCGTCATGGACCGCATTGCAGAAGAAGTGCGCGCAGTCTATGAACTTGGCGTTCAGATTTCCATGGTCATTGGGGCCGGCAACATCTGGCGTGGGAGCCAGGGTGCCGCCTGGGGCATGGACAAAGCAGCCGCCGACTATGTCGGTATGCTGGCCACTATCATGAACTGCTTGCTTCTGCAGGAAGTGCTGAAAAACAAAGGCATAGATACGCGCGTACAGACAGCAATTGCCATGCCGGCAGTTGCTGAGCCTTTTATCCGCCTGAAAGCCATGCGCCACCTGGAAAAGGGTCGTGTGGTAATTTTTGGCGGCGGAACAGGCAACCCGCACGTGACTACTGACACTGCAGCCGCTCTGCGTGCCGCAGAAATAAAAGCCGATGTTATCCTCATGGCCAAAAACCGTGTCGACGGTGTCTATGATGATGATCCAAACAAAAATCCTAACGCCAAGAAGATTCAGGACATCAGTTTTGACCAATACATTCGTCAAGGACTGCGCGTCATGGATCCAGCCGCTGTTGCTCTATGCCAGGAAAGCAACATTCCATTTATAGTGTTTGATTTCGCCCACGTAGGAAGCATCAAGAAAATTGTCCAGGGCGAAGAAATTGGTACTCTTGTTGGAGCCCATTCAGGAGGAAAGTAATGAAAACAACAAGCGAGGTCCTCTCATCTGCTGAAGAGCGTATGAAGAAGGCAGTCGGCAATTTAGTAAAGGAATTCCAGACTATTCGCACTGGACGCGCCAATCCGGCGTTGTTGGATTCAATCGACGTTGACTACTACGGTACTCCAACCTCATTAAAGAGCTTGGCTAATATTTCCGTTCCTGATGGTCGCTCGCTCTTGATTCAACCATACGACAAGGGCAGCCTCAAGGAAATAGAAACCGCTATTCATAAATCCCAGCTCGGTCTCACGCCAAATAACGATGGTTCAGTCATTCGCATCAGCATTCCACCATTGACTGAAGAGCGCCGCAAAGAATTAGCAAAAGTTTTACGTAAGTTCGCAGAAGAAGCCCGGGTGGCGGTTCGCAACATTCGTCGCGACGGAGCTGACGAATTAAAGGCTCTAAAGGCGGAACATATTTCAGAAGATGAAATCAAACGTCAGGAAGAGGCTCTGCAAAAGCTCACCGATAAGTACGTCAAGGAAATAGACCGGCTGACCACTGACAAAGAAGCCGAAATCATGGAGGTTTAATTCTCAATGTGTGGAATCGTTGGATATCTAGGTCCGTCCAAAGCAGCTCCTGTCCTGTTGTCTGAATTGCGCTGCCTTGAGTATCGCGGCTATGACTCCGCCGGTGTTGCTGTAATCGAATCGGGCGAACTGGTTGTTTTAAAGGCAGCCGGAAAGCTCTCCAATTTGGAAACTCTCCTTACAGACAAGAAGCCGACGGCTACTGTCGGTATCGGACATACAAGATGGGCCACTCACGGAATTCCTAATGACGAGAATGCCCACCCACACACTGACTGCACAGGCACGATTGCCGTTGTGCACAACGGAATTATCGAAAACTACCAAGCTCTGTGCGCTGAATTAACCGCAGCCGGACATACTTTGGTTTCTCAAACAGACACTGAAGTTGTTTCCCACTTAATTGAAGACGAATACAAGAAATGTGTTCTCGAATGCAATGGCGATGCGCTTTTGGTTGCTATCGAAAGAGCCGTCAAGCGTCTTGAAGGTGCTTACGCCTTAGGCATTGTCAGCCAGAAACATCCGGAGCGTATCTACGCTGTCAACCACAATTATTCGCTATCGGTTGGCTTGGGAGACGGAGAATCATTCCTAGCTTCAGACAGCGTTGCCGTACGTCAATTCACCAACAAGTTGATCCGTCTTGAGCAAAGCGAAATTGCCGAAGTAACGGTTAATGGCGCCCGCTTGTTCGACTTCAATGGCACTTTCATTGACAGGCAAGCAATTGAAGTGGATATGAATCCCTACATAATCAGCAAAGATGGTTATCGCCATTTTCTACTCAAGGAAATTCACGAACAGCCAATTTCCATGCGTCAGACGATGGGCAAATACATCAACCATCCGGACAAGCCGATTGACTTAAGACCAACTGAAAACGGTGGCGGTCACTTCGGCAACTACGGCGTCAACTTGACCGAGACTCAACTAAAATCCATTGAACGCATCAATATCGTTGCCTGTGGAACAGCCAATTACGCCGGCATGGCAGGCAAGTACATCCTAGAAGAAATTTGCGGTATACCTGTTGATGTAGAAATTGCTTCCGAAGTCCGTGGTCGCAAACCGCTGCTCAATGACAAAACCTTGTGTATAGCAGTCAGCCAATCTGGCGAAACGGCAGATACGTTAGCAGCCTTCACTGAAGCGCAGGCTGCCGGTGCCATGTCCATGGGTATCACCAACCGTGCCGATTCGCATCTGTCGCGCATTACTGATAACCTGATGGTTACGGAATGCGGAATAGAAGTATCGGTTGCTGCAACCAAATCCTTCACAGCTCAAGTTGCCTGCTTCTATGTCTTGGCTCTTTATATTGCCGAGACAAGAAAGCTTCTACCGCCGGCTGAAATCTTTAGACTAAAACAGCAACTATTGCTGGTACCGGCGCTACAAGAGCGCATTTTGTCGCAAGAGAAGATTATCCAGCAACAATCTATTAAGTACGCCGAAGCGCACGACATGCTCTTTATGGGCCGTGGAATTAACTACCCGGTTGCTCTTGAAGGCGCCCTTAAACTCAAGGAAATTTCTTATATCCACGCCTCCGGTTATGCCGCCGGCGAATTGAAGCATGGACCAATTGCTGTGCTGGATGCGAAGGTTCCTGTAGTCACTATCGTTGTGCCCGGCAAGGTCTACGAAAAGACCTTATCCAATGCGCAAGAAGCTAAGGCCCGCAACGCTCAGATGATTGCCGTCGCCACAGAAGGTGATGACAGAGCCAAAGGCATCTTTGACACCATCTTCACCATCCCACAAGTAGATGAGCTGTTTAGCCCGTTGGTGACGGTGTTGCCGTTGCAATTGATGTCTTACTTCATTGCCGACTACTTGGGCAAGGACGTGGACCAACCACGCAACTTGGCTAAATCGGTGACGGTGGAGTAACTTCACCGCGAACATAGGAGCCGGAGTGTTACAAGCTCAGTAAACCCGATCCCTTTGTCATTCCGAAGGAGCTTTAGCGACTGAGGAATCTGCCGTAACTATCCACATTCGTCTTGATCAAGCTTGGTCGATTTGCCGCGGCAGATTCCTCACTTCGTTCGGAATGACAAAACTGGGTGTCACATCACCTTCTGGTCGTTGCCTTCGACTAGTGTTGGTGGCTCTTCTTCGACAATCTTAGGCGTGATAAGCAACATCAACTCGGTACGTCTACGACCCTTAAGTGTGTTCCGGAAGAAAGTTCCTAAAATTGGTGTTTCTGCTAAGTACGGTACCTTGCCTAACTGAGCTTCTTCTCTTTCTGAAAAGAGACCGCCAATTACCAAAGTCTGTCCGTCTTTGACCCGTACGTTCTGGGACAACACTTCGCGAATACTC
>SBAT01000445.1 GCA_005240105.1 Chloroflexota bacterium | reverse complement strand
GATTGTGGCTACAACATCATGGCGATGTAATTGTCAGTCGTTGCCTGCGTTCATAAAAGCAATTGCTGAAACGCCGGAACCTGCGTCCTGGATAAACTGACGCGCTAAAAACCTTAGGGTTTCACGGTCGTTGAAGTCAGGCAGGCTGTGTCCGTTCGTTTTAGACATGAGATGGCGGATGATGCGCAAACCAGACTGGGACTTTGCTTCCATTGCCTCCACAATTGACTCTTCGGCAAGCACTCTAATTAGCGCAGCTGGGGCACCCTCCGTAATTGGCGGGCGGAAATCTAGAGCAAAGTTTTTCGGATCAAAGTTCAATTTGGCGACCTTTCGTTGCCATGAATTTAGGACCCTATTGAATTCTTGGCAACTTAAGAAAAGCTAACAAATTGAATTGGCAATTCTAGTAAAGTTCTCTTGTATTTCTTATTACGAGAGAATTGCATGAAGTGCCTGGTCAAAGAAGACGTCTCAAAGGACGGCTTGTCTTTTAAGAACAACCATCCAGAACCGGCAGTAGGTTTCGATGAAGTCAAAATCAAAGTGCTTTCTACTGCTGTCTGTGGCACCGACAAGAGCATATATGCCAGTGGCAAATCCGAAGGAATAAGGCGCGAGATGCAGCGCTACCAGGCTGCCGGTGAGGCTTTTAAGCCGCTTGTAATTGGGCATGAATTCTGCGGCATTATTGAAGAAGTGGGCCCAGGCGTGACTAAAGGTGAATGGCAGAATTTGCCGGATCACCTGCGCTTGCAAAAAGGTGACTATGTAACTGCGGAAATGCATTTAGGTTGCCAGCGTTGTTATCAATGTCGTACAGGTAATGAGCATATCTGCACATCCTTCAAAGTGAAGGGCATTCACCTTGATGGTTGTTTTGCCGAATCGGTTGTGGTGCCACAGCACAATGTCATTATGCTGGGTAAAAATGGTGACACGAAAAGAATTCCGCCGCGCATAGGCGCTATGTTGGATGCTTTTGGCAATGCTGTGCACACGGTTGAAGAAGCTGATGTGCGAGGCAAATCGGTGGCAATTCTAGGAGCCGGACCACTTGGACTGATGGCAGTTTTTCTCTGCAAGGCATTTGGTGCAACGCGTATTTATTTAACCGAAGCAACAGATATTGAAAGACGCTTCAATTTAGGCTCTGAATTTGGCGCTGATTTTTGTTTTGATGTTTCTGCCCACGCCGGCACGCTTTACGGTGCTGTAGACAAATGGGAAAAACAAGCCAACGGCGTAGACGTTGTTTTGGAAATGTCAGGTTCCCCTACTGCTTATCAGGATGCCTTTAAAATAGTGCGTAACGGCGGACAAGTTGTGCTTTTGGGCATACCGCGTACACCACTAAGTAATTTTGATATTGCCAACAACGTAATTTGGAAAGGTGTCACTGTTAAGGGCATTTTCGGGCGCAAGATGTTTGCTACCTGGGAGACTTTACTTAGATTGCTTAACTCGGAACAGTTCGATATGCGTGCGCAGCTATCTAAATTAGTTGCTGAAAGACAATATCAATTATCCGAATTTGAAGAAGCTTTTGAGGCGCTCAGTTTAGGAACGCAAATGAAGCTTGTGTTCCAACCAGCCTCTGAGTCACAACAGGTAGTTGTGCCGCAATTTGCCAATAACCTCGCTTTTACGCCGTAATCACAAAGGAAAATCTCAATGACCACGTCCATAAAAACAAATACGTCGCTTAACCAAGAAGCACTCTATAAAGCGCTTGAGGCAGATCTGGAGAAAAGCAGAGGAGCTAAGACTTATAAAATTGAAGTGCCAATTGAAGGCGAGCAAGGCGGTGAGGTTACGGTCGCTGGACGCAAAGTTGTGATGCTGGCATCAAATAATTACCTGGGCTTGTCGAATCACCCGAGAATTAGAGAAGCTGCGCGCAAGGGTCTAGAAAAATACGGCTTTGGCATGGCTTCTGTACGTTTTATTTGTGGCACACAGACAATTCACAAACAACTGGAAGAGAGACTGGCTAAATTTCTTGGTGTAGAAGATGCTATTTTGCATTCTTCTTGCTTTGCTGCTAACGAAGCATTTTTCACGGCGCTATTCTCAGGCGATCTGGGCATGAGCGATTATCGTGATGTTATCTATTCAGACAAGCTCAACCATGCCAGCATCATTGATGGCGTACGTTTGAGCCGCATTGCTGTGAAAACAACAGATGCCAGACCTTATGACCACAACGGCATTGATCAATTGAGCCAGATGCTGGCTGAAGATGAGTCAAAAGACTATCGTATTAAGGTAATTGCTACAGATGGTGTCTTCAGTATGGAAGGTGATGTAGCGCCACTGCCTGAGCTAATTGCTTTGTCGAAAAAATACGGTGCGCTCTTATTTGTTGATGACTCACATTCAACAGGTGTCTTGGGCGCGACTGGTCGCGGTACTGCCGAACATCAAAACGTATTTGGGCAAATTGATGTCTACACAGGCACTTTAGGAAAAGCTCTGGGTGGGGCAGCCGGTGGTTATATTGCCGGTAAGAAAGAACTGGTGGACTACTTACGGCAAAAGTCTCGCCCATATACTTTCTCCAACACCGTGCCGCCGCCAATTGTTGCTGCTGCCATTGAAGCTATTAATATCCTGGAAGAAGACAACAGCCTGGTTGAGCGCTCGCGTGAAAACACAGCTTATTTCCGCCGCGAGATAGTCAACCTCGGCTTTAAGATACTGGCAGGCTCCCATCCAATTGTCCCTGTGATGCTTGGTGAAGCAGCCATTGCCCAAGACATGAGTCGCCTGCTCCTGGATGAGGGAGTCTATGTACGTGGACTCTGGTATCCGGTTGTACCTAAAGGCGAAGCACGTCTGCGTGTACAGATTTCTGCCGCTCATACAAAAGAGCACTTGGATCAAGCGCTCGCAGCTTTCCAGAAGGTCGGCAAGAAATTGGCCGTAATTTAGTACGGATCCTTACGCTTGAGCGCAATGTTTGCCCAGTTCAGAATGGCTTGCTAGGGTCTTCCCGTGCCAAGGGAAGAGCAAACGGTGGAGTGTTCCTTAGATTAATCCGCCGCTGTATATCTTTTTCTGTTTTTTCTTGTACGTACATTGTACGTACAAGAATTTTCGGAAAAAGATATACCCAGGGTCGGGCTATCCTTTGGATGTGGAGAGGTCTAGAATATTGCCAGTTGTAAGCCTTCTCTTAACAACCATTGGGAGAGCCCACTATGACTGGCAAGAAAAACGGACGAATTGGTCTAAGGGCAACTGATGAGCAGAAAGCTCTCATAGAGCAAGCTGCTCTCTTAAATCAAATGACTGTTAGTGACTTTATTCTGAATGCAGCATATATGAGGGCTCGGAAGGTTATTCAACGATATTCAAGTGTGGTTTTGACAACAACTGACTGGCGAATCCTTAGCCAAGCAGTAGAAAATAGTAGACAGGCATTTGCTGCCAAAAAGATAGTGAGGCGGAAGGCTGGACATTTAGGAAATGCAAACGGACATGCAAACAAAGATTGATAATCAAAATTGGCGGCGAAATCT
>SBAT01000077.1 GCA_005240105.1 Chloroflexota bacterium | reverse complement strand
CGAGTGCATGTAAGTTGACAGAGGTGTAAGCTTACTTGCTATCCTTCTTCTTTTCAGACTTAAAGTCTAGCGAAGCAGAGTTGATGCAATATCTCATACCAGTTGGCTGCGGACCATCATCAAATAGATGCCCCAAATGAGCACCGCACTTTTTGCAGACAGCCTCTTCTCTCACCATTCCGTGGGAAATATCCTTTTTCGTTTCTACCGAAGATCCTTGAGCTTGAGTAAAACTCGGCCAGCCAGTACCTGAGTCGAATTTGTCTGTCGATTCAAATAAGAGTTCACCACAATTGCTGCATCTGTACTCACCAGCTTCATGGTTATTCCAGTATTTGCCGCTAAATGCTGGTTCGGTTGCGCTGCACCTTGTCACCTCATACACATGCGGCTCCAGCTTCTCTTTCCAATAGCCGTCGGATTTAGAACGTATGTCTTGGTTGTCTTCAGTCACAATTTTTTGCTCCTTCGCTTGTCCACAGGCTGTAATGCCCAATAGCATAATTATCAATAATGCCGCCAGTTGTTTGGTCATTTCTGCATACCCTCAAAAACAGACATTCCCATGCTTCTTGTAGTAGTCCTGATGATATTCTTCCGCCGAATAAAACGTCCCAGCCGGTTCAATCTTAGTGCTAATCGGCGCATAGAATTGCTTCTTACGCTCCAATTCATCCACATATTTCAGCGCTGCCAGTTTTTGTCCAGGAGTGGTATAAAAAATCATTGACCTGTACTGCGTGCCGATGTCGGGTCCTTGCCTGTTTAATGTCGTCGGATCATGTTTGTCGAAAAACACCTGCAAAAGTTTTTCATAACTTGTCTTTGCCGGATCATAAATGACCTCTACTGTTTCAGCATGTCCTGTCTTATCCGTGCACACTTGTTCGTAAGATGGGTCCTTCGCATTACCGCCGCAATAACCAACGCGCGTCTTAACAACGCCAGGGATTTTGCTGAACACGTATTGCACTTTCCAGAAACAGCCGGCCGAGAACAAAGCGCGTTCGGTCTTTGGGGCAGAAGGGACAGCCCATGCCTGCCCAAGACTTAAAGCTGCAAAAAGCACAAGTATGAAAATTCTCTGCATAAATCCTCCTACCTGTTTATAGCACTTTAGCGAACACAGGCGTAAATTATCAGGTCAATTGTCTGTCCATCTTTTGTCGCAGCTTTCTTAAGACAGGCTTCGCGCACATAACCGGCCTTTTCTAGCACCCGCATAGATGCAGAATTCCATTCAAAGACAGAGGCTTCCAATCGACAAATGTCATAGTTCTTAAAAGAATATTCCGTAAAAGCAGTCAGGGCTTCCGTAATTATCCCTTTGCCCCAATATTTACGACCAATCCAATAACCAATTTCAGCCGATCTTCGCCGCACATCTTCACGAATGCCAATGCCTATTCCACCGACCGCTTCGCCGTCAGCTTCAATAGCAAAATTCATAGGCGGATCCAAGCGCAAATTGAATTCAATCCAGTCACGAGCGTCTTTCCTCGTATAAGGGAAAGGAAAACGATCGGTTAAATTGCGCCAGACTTCCTTATCATTGGCATGCACTAGAATTGGCACTTCATCTTGCCTATGCCATTCTCTTATTTTCGCTGAGCTTAACCGAAGTTCCATGACTCACTTCCTGGAGCTGTTGCTGTCTTTTGATTAAGCAGAAACAAACGGACCAAATTAAGCGCCTCACTTGCCGTGCGTTCGCGAATTTCTCTTCTGGGTAAGTTGGGTGGAAATCTTAACATCTTGTCGGTTTGAAAATCTTTAGTAACCAAAGCCAAATAAACTAATCCAACCGGCTTCTCATCAGTTCCACCATCCGGTCCGGCAACGCCTGTTATGCCGACCCCAATGTCAGCATGGGCTACCTTACGAGCACCAGTAGCCATCGCGTGCGCGCATTCCAAACTGACCGCGCCCTTTGTATTGAGGATGAACTCGTGCACGCCAAGGATTTCTTGCTTCGCTTCATTGGAATAGGTGACCAAATTCAGCTTGACGTATTTTGAACTACCGGCAATATCAGTTAAGCGTTTGCTAGCCAGTCCGCCCGTGCATGACTCAGCCAAAGCAATAGTCAATCCTCTTTCCGCAAGCATCCTGCCGACTACAGCCTCAAGGGAATCTTTGTCAGTTCCATAGAGCAAATCGCCACTGCGAGACTTAATTTCATCAATAACCGGCTGAGCCATTTTGCGAGCTTCCTCGCCCGTCTTCGCTTTCGCCGTGACGCGTAAGCGGCATTCGCCCGCGCCAGCTAATGGAGCCACGGTTGGATTGGACATGTCCAATAAATCACCAACCTGTTCTGCTAGTGCCGACTCACCAATACCGTAATGTTTCAAATCGCAAGACCAAATTACGCCACCGCTATAATTGCTTTCTAAATACGAGCGCCCGGTTTGTCGCCACATGGTTTCCATTTCACTGGGCACACCCGGGAATGTAAGAATGACTCTTTCCCTTTCCGGCGTTTTTATACCAGCACCAGACAATAGATCTTGTCCAATTTTCCAAATAATTCCAGGAGCCGTACCCACAGGATTGGGTAGAATGTCCGATCCTTCAGGGCGTTTTGCCTGTTTATCATTGGAAGGCGGCATGGGCAACCCGCGCTTTTCAAAAATGGATTTGATTAGACGAGAAGTTGCCTCATCAAAAATCATTGGTGCACCGAAAAATTCGGCAATGCACTCTATCGTTAAATCATCTGCTGTTGGACCAAGACCACCAGTTGTTATCACAATGTCTACCCTGTCCAGGGCAAACTTCAACGATTCCTTTATACGGTCTTTGTTATCGCCGACCGTTGAATGCCACAGGCAATCGATACCCAGGTCGGCTAATTCTTGAGAAAGAAATTGCGCGTTGGTATTCAATATTTGTCCAAGCAAAAGCTCGGTGCCAATCGCCAGAATTTCTGCTTTCGCCATCGCTCTTCCCTCTCACCTTATTATTACCTTGCTGGCAACCAATTGCGTAAATTCCGAAAAATGCTTGATAAACTGAAATTATGGGAACGAGGGAGCCAAAATGAACTTATGCCACGTCGCTTACAGCTTATCGCTTCTGCTGGCAGTCCATCTCATGCCTAGTTCCATTTGTCAGGCACGCCCAACCCAAACTCCTGCTCAGCCGGCTCCTAAGACAAAACTAAATACAGACACAAAGAGCAATTTTCGTTTACATATCTCCCGCAAGACCAAGTTCGAACAACCAGAACCTGACAAGCTCCTTTTAGATTCCGGCGAGATGATCATTGAGGCGATCCATTCCGGCGTTATCGCCACACCACTTTCACAAATCTACGTAAAAACAGGTGCAGTCATTCTCTGCCAGGTAGACGAAGGAATTGAATATATCTTCGTCCTTGCTGACAACAGCGCACAATCAACCTCTATAATTGTCAACAAACGACATGCAAAATTGGACCAGGGTGTTGAAGCAATCATCTCCGATCATCAGGCCAACTACAAAGAGTTAGCTGGCTCGGACGACATCGGTCATCGGGCAATGCGCATGCATATCTTGGGAAACAAACTTTTCCTGTTAATTTGCGAATACTCGCTAATGGACGCCCTACAACACAACCGGTTGCTATTAGAAATCAAAAACTCAGACGTAGCTGCTGATAAGGCTTTATCCGAAAAGCTCTTGAAGACGGTTGCTGTAATAACATCCATCACCGGCAGGCGTGGCGCTTACACCAATAGCGGAAGAGACTGATTCACAAGAAGTATTTTGACTTAACGCTTATGCCAGCTGCGTCAACTTGGCATGCGCATCTTCCGGGATCAACATGCCATGACCACCACCACCAGCCGGCTTTGGTTCAGGGGCATTGGCGTTGTAGGTAAAAATCGCAAAGGCGCCGATAGCCTGGACCAAGACAAAACATACAAAGAAAAAAGTCAGCCATTTCAAAGAGGAATCGGCGTGCTCACCTTCAGACATCCGTAAACTCCTAACAATTATTTGCAGCTCTTATCATAAAACATAATCGCCACATATGTACTTCCTAAGAGGCTTAGAGGGTTTTGATGGTCTGCAAAAAGCCTTCCGTAATGTCCATGTCATAGTCCTTGCCTGGCATTTGCACCCCATACAGAACTATCGCCTCATGCGTATCCTTCTTAACAACACAGCCGACCAACCCCTGCAGCTTGCGTCCCTCCTGATCCGTCATATTGCCTAATACATAAGGCATTTTTTGACCGCCAACTGTAAATTCGCCCCTGCTCTTCACCGATTCAAACTTAGCTGTTGCTTGCGGCGTACTAAAACCGGACTCGTACGAACGATCGACAAGCTTTGTAGCGTCCTCTTCCTTTTCCGGATATTTCAAAACCATCAAAAATTGTCCGCCGCTATTGTCTATGGCTAACAGATCAATACCCAGTTCTTTATTGCTAAAGCCCATGAGGTACTTGTAGCCTTTCGGAAGGGGTTCAGAAAATACGGCAATTTCACCGGCTGCTTTGGTGATCATTGCCGGATCCAGAGCATCGCGATAAATCTTTTGTACAAAAAATACCGCGCCGATGGCCATTGTTGTTAGCCCTACAATTCCAACAATAACCAGAACGATAAGAGCCTTTGCCCAGGTAGGCATTTTCTTCTTTGTGTTTTCTTCCGTTGAATCTTCCTGTGTCATGCCTTCCTCCACTAAACAATCATGTGCATCTCATAAGCAGTAACTGTGTTTGCTAAAAGCATAGCTACCGTCATTGGACCAACGCCACCAGGCACAGGCGTTATGAGTGAAGCAACTTCAACAGCAGAAGCAAATTCAACATCACCAACCAACTGTGATTCACCATTCGGCATTTCGATTCTATTGATGCCGACATCAATCACAACAGCCCCTGGTTTAACCCACGAACCACGCACCATATTTTCACGACCGGCAGCTACTACAAGAACATCGGCCGTCCTACATACTTGATCTAAGTTGGCAGTCTTGCTGTGGCAAATAGTCACTGTGGCATTTTTCTCCTGCAGCATCAAAGCAATTGGTTTGCCTACCAAATTAGACCGTCCAACTACAACAGCTTGCTTGCCAGCAATTGCAACACCATAACGCTCAAGCAAAACCATAATGCCTTTCGGCGTGCAAGGACGAAGTCCCTCCTTGCCCGATAACAACTGACCAAGGTTGTACGGGTGCAAGCCGTCGGCGTCCTTATCAGGTCTAAGCGCCTCAAGTACAACGTCTGTCGGCAAATGCTTCGGCAACGGCAACTGCACAAGTATTCCATCAACATTTTTGTCGTTGTTCAGCTTGTCGATGCAGCTCAAGACTTCCGGCAAACTTACATTGGCATCAAATTGATGGAAGAAACTTTCAATGCCTGCCTTTTTGCAAGCAGCAACTTTGTTTTTGACGTATACGTGACTGGCAGGATTGTCGCCAATCAATACGACCGCCAATCCGGGACGGCGCATTCCTTGTTGGACCAAACCATCGACCTTAAGCCTTAGCTCTTCGCGAACCAAGTTGGCCACCTGCTTGCCATCTAAGATATTGCTGACATCAAGTTGTTTGCTCAATTCATCACCTTGGGTCATCACCAATTGCCGTTTAACGAGAATATTATGGCAGCGCCAGGCATAAGAATCTTACAAGTCAGTCCAATGTTGAAAGCTTCTTTTCAAATCTAGAGCAATTCTTTTCTCGTTTGTTTTCAAAAACACACCGGCTGAAGAATCTACACGGCCAATTTCTGTAAATGGATTGTTTTCGTTACTTTTCCAACCCTGCCAGACCTTTTCCGGTAAGGTGCCCACCAATTCATAGTCCTCGCCACCATAAAATGCCCAATCAACGGGGTCTGCGCCGTAAGCCTTCGCTACTGTCACAGTCTCTGGATGAATCGGTATATCCGATTTATTGACTTCTATCCCTACTTGGCTAGCTCGAGCAATTTGAATTAGAGCATCTGCCAATCCATCGGACGCATCCATCAATGAACCACGATTACCTGTTTTCCTAATTAACGACCAGGACTCGCACAAGCGTGGCTTGGGCTTGACGTGTCTTTCCCAGACATATGGATATTTCTCCTGCTCGGCCTTCGATTTACCAACTAGCTCTAGTCCCGCACGGCTGGCACCAAAATCACCAGTGACAACAACAACATCTCCTACCTGAGCACCGGAGCGCGTTAAACAACCGGATTCATGGACATCGCCTATAACCGTCACATTAATAACCAGAATTGGACCGGCAGTTAGATCGCCGCCAACAACATTGGCCCTATATGTTTTGGCACAACCAATCAAAGAAGTCATCAATTGCCTAACAGACGTTTGCTTTACGTTGCTTGGCAAAGTCAGGCTGACTACCAGGTGACGAGGACGTCCGCCCATGGCGGCAATATCGCTTAAGTTAACAGCCGCCGCTTTCCAACCAAGATTTTCGTAGCCAATTTCTTCGGTTATAAAGTGCGTGCCCTCGACAAGTGCATCAGCTGTTACCAGCTGCCCGCCTGGCAAAATGGCGCAATCATCGCCAATGTGCTTGTTGCCGGACCATTCTTTAATGTCCTCGACAAGTTTTTGTTCGCTAGTTAATTCAAATCGGGGAGCTGTCATCAATGCCTGCAATTGCCGTAGATGTTACAATCTGGAATTGTCACATGTCCAGGGAAAATCCAGGATAAATCCAGAGAAAAATATCGAATGTTAGATATCGGAAATTTAATAGCTAGTGTCATCCAGCTCATGTGTGGGCTTATCGTAATTTGGTGTCTTCTTAGTTGGTTTCCAAACATTCGCTGGTATGAACCACCCTTCAAGTGGCTGGATATGGCCGTCAAACCAATTATTGAACCT
>SBAT01000352.1 GCA_005240105.1 Chloroflexota bacterium | reverse complement strand
GCCTGCGCAAGGGCATCATGCTGGCTTCGTTTGGGTCGGTATCCATACGAGTCGTTGTGAAATTTTGGCTCCACAATCGGCTCCAGATACATTTTGGTCACCTGCTGGGCCACTCGATCTGAAACAGTCGGCACGGTTGAAGCAAACTGCACTTGCGCTCAATGATCATTCGGAATGGGTGACGATCACCCATCCCTTTCATCCGCTACACGGGCAACAATTCGGCGTCCTGAAGGAACGCCTTGTAGGAAATACTCCAACTATTGTGTTGCGTGGTTCATCACAAGGCACATTTGCCGTTCCATATGAATGGACGAGCAAATCGATTTCATTTGATGATCCTACAGTGTTTGATGCACTCCGACTTCTACAGCTCAGGGAGCTGGTTTCGGCCTTATCAAAACGGAAAGAGCAAAAAAGAGTTGACGGATGATCTGCGAGACCCTATTATTGTCATCGATAGTACTGACCAGTGCACCAACTGGTCCGCCACCGCACCCAACTCCTTATGAAAAATCAAAGCTCCGAACATCTCAAACGTCGCCGTCAAGACCTTCTGCGCAAACTTCCACCGCTGACTACAGTACTTCGAGGATCATTGATCGAACGATACAAGCGTTGCGGCAAACAAACCTGTTGGTGCGCGAATGGGAAAGGTCACGGTCCGAAATATTACTTGTCGGTGAGTCGCCCAGGCTTTTCCAGGCCGGAGATGGATTACATTCCGCAAGAATACAAGGAAGTTGTGGAATCGCTTTTGAACAATTACAAATTCACGCGCGAAATTTTGGAAGACATTTGCGCCATCAATCGCGAGTTAATATACCGACGAGAGGAGCTGTAGCTAACCGGTGTCGTCATCTCTTTGCCCGTCAACGATCTCCATGCTTGGTGTTCTTGTGGCCAACATGGTCGAGTCGTCGTTACGTTCAACGCAAAGAGAAGAGGCACAACATGAATCACAAAGTAACCCAGAATCACCTCCAGAAGCCGGCATTCATCTATGTCCGTCAGTCGACGATGGGACAGGTGCGTTACCATCAAGAGAGCACCGAGCGCCAGTATGCCCTCAAACACAGAGCGGAGGAAATGGGCTGGCTCCCGCATTTAATCAGGGTTCTGGACGGCGACCTCGGCAAGTCCGGCGCTCGCACAGACGGTCGAGAAGACTTCAAAAGTCTTGTTGCCGAAGTATCGATGCAAAATGTCGGCGCAGTTTTTGCTATCGAAGTATCACGCCTGGCGAGGTCCTGCGCCGATTGGCATCGACTGCTGGAACTGTGTGCATATACCGGAACTTTGATCATCGACGAGGATGGCTGCTACAACCCGGCGGAGTTCAACGATCAACTTTTGCTCGGGCTAAAGGGAACGATGTCGCAGGCAGAGCTACATTTCATCAGGGCTCGTCTCTATGGCGGCAAGTTGAACAAAGCAAAGAAAGGCGAGCTTAGATTCCCATTGCCTGTCGGTTTTTGCTTTGATGAACAAGACCGCATCGTTCTTGATCCGGACGAAGAAGTTCGCGGCGCTGTATCCATGATCTTTTCCCTATTTCGAGAAACCGGCTCAGCATATGGCGTCGTTCACAAGTTTGTTCAACTCGGGCTACGCTTTCCGAAGCGCTCCTTTGGCGGCGTTTGGCAAGGTAAGCTTGTTTGGGGTGGACTCACCCACGCTCGCGTACTTGGAGTGTTAAAGAATCCATCATATGCGGGCGTCTATGCCTTTGGTCGCTACCACTACGCTAAAGAACTTTCTGCTGAGGGAAAAATCATCTCACGTCCAAAAGTGCGCTCGATTGAGGACTGGCAGGTTAAAATTGATGCGCATCACGAATCGTACATATCTTGGGATGAATATCTCAAGACTCAAACTCTTCTCCAGAGTAACCGCACCAATGGTGAGCCAATGATTGTGACCGGCGCTGCCAGAGAGGGACTTGCATTACTGCAAGGACTCTTGCTTTGCGGCACATGCGGCAGGCATCTTCATCCACGGTATACAGGCAATGGTGGAATTTATCCCACCTATCAATGCAACTGGCGCAGACGCGAAGGGCTGTCCACTACTTCTTGCATGAGCGTTCGATGTGCCGATATCGATGCGGTCGTCATCCAGCGCATATTCGATTTGCTTCAACCCGATCAATTGCAAATCGCTATTCAAGCTCTTACTCAGCTTGAGAAGCGCGATTCCGCAGCATCCAGGCAATGGCAAATGAAGATTGACCGAGCTGAGTACGAAACGCAACTTGCACAAAAGCGCTACGAAGAAGTAGATCCAACGAACAGACTCGTGGCTGCCACTCTTGAACGTCGATGGAATGAAGCTCTGCTTAAGCTAGAGGAGATCAAACAGTCAGCAGCCCAACTTCAACGAGAGGCAGCTTTGTCTATCACGGCAGACCAAAAATCACAGATTTTGTCGCTAGCAAAAGATCTGCCGAAGCTCTGGAACGCCTCAACAACACAGCCGCAAGATCGCAAGCGCATTATTCGTCTGTTGGTGAATGACATCACCGTCGAAAAGGTAGCGCCTAAGTCTTTGCTCCTTCACATTCGGTGGCACGGTGGCAAGACGGAAGACGTTCCAATCCAATTACCGCCTAATCAAGCAGATGTGATGCGATATCCGGAAGAATTCGTCTCGCGCGTTCGCGATTTAGCGGTTGAGCATACTGACCCACAGATCGTAGCAATTCTGAACGAAGAAGGACAAAAAAGCAGCACGGGTAAACGGTTTACCCCAAGTATGATTAGCTGGATCCGTTTCAAACACGAAATTGCATCACCATCACCGGCAGCAGGTGAATATACTGTTGCACAAGCTGCCTCTAAATTCGGTGTCAGCCAACATGTGGTTTATTATTGGCTGGAGCACAATATCTTGGCCGCTCGTCGCATCGGGGAACATGGGCCCTACTTCATCACGATTGACGAGGAAGCTGAAAGAAAATTGCTAAACTGGGTGACCGATTCTCCCCGACTGAGCAAAAGTAGTTCTCGTCACTCCGAGATCGATTCTACAATCGGACCTCAGAGAAGCGATGAACTCACAGTCGCACAAGTAGCAACCAAATTCGGTGTAAGCCATCACGTAGTATATTATTGGATAGAGAACAGTCATTTACATGCTCGGCGGAGCCGACCTGGTGGCCCGCTCTGTATCAAGCTTGATGAGCAAACAGAGAAAAGATTGCGGCAGTGGGTAAGCCATTCTTCACGGCTCAAGAAAAACTTTTCCAAATCATCCCAAAAGAAAACTGTAGGAGGTGCAAAGTGAAACGACGGTTGGTAT
>SBAT01000059.1 GCA_005240105.1 Chloroflexota bacterium | reverse complement strand
GCCATCATGAGCGGCGAAACTACGATTCTTTCGTTGTTGCTTGATGTGCCGTTCAGACTGATTCAGGCGTTTGTCAGAACCAAGTGGATCGAAGCGTTCCTCACCTGGCTCAAGCTGCCGGAAGCTGCTAAGGCTTTGGGACTTGACTGGCTGATGAGAATCGTTGGTCAGCTTATGCAGATGACCGTTTCGCAATTGACGAAGATCAATTTGTTCTTTGTCATTCGCAGTCGTGAATCTGGTGCCGACGGCTTCTCCTACATGGTGACCGGCGCGCCTTTGCATATCGGCTACGCTCTCTACGCTTTGGTTGGCTTTGTTATGTGGCGCCGTGAACAGCGTAAGGCTGCTCGTAAGTCCTTCCTCGGACTCAAGTTCCGTGACACTTACGAAGAACAGCGTCGTGAAACAGTGGCGATGGCATTGCGCACGATCACTTTCATCGATGGTTTGTATGACTCGCTGGTTGCTGATATTCCTGCGGAACCAACGCCGCAGCCGAAAACCGGCAATGTCATTCTCGACTTGATCATTAAGGTCGTGAATGCCGTGAAAGCGGGATTGGCTAGCATCAAGCGTGCGTGGGACAGCTTGTTCCTCACGCACCCGTCGATTAGAAGCAGAATTCTGCGTGCCTGTTACGTAGAGTACGGTGAAGGCGGATACTGCCCGATTCTCAATCAGGGCGGCTAAATCCATAGCATCGGTAAGTGAAAGGGGACGTCGTAAGGCGTTCCCTTCTCTTGCTCTTTTTTACTTTTAGGAGGTAGAGCCATGCTCAGACCTAAACTGCTCAGTTTGATAACCGCAGTGTTGATGATGTTCCTCAATTTAGTTTCCCCGGCGGCGCAAGCGGTGTCCAAAGAACAGTGTAGTTCTGAAGCAACGCTTCAATCGGCAAGTGCCTCTGGTGAATTTTTGCTTGGACCGAAGAGATGTGCCAATCCGGAACACCCGGAAAAATTCGGTGCCAAGCACGTAGCGATTGTCTTCGCTACCGATCGTGAATTAGCTTGCGACAAAAAAGGCAAGCCAAAGGGCTTTACTAACAAGCGCAGCAAGAATGGTCTCCACTACGGGATCGTTGTGATGCACTTGGACAAAGTGAAAGCCGTTATGTCGAACGAGCCGAGGTTGTGTCCGCACTCGCGGATCATGAAGTCGATCGTGCACAGGATTGACACGCCTTTCCAGAAGAACTCGCACATCGAGTCGGTGGAACTTGTCCCTTCGCGGGACAAACTCTTCGAGCGCATGCCGGAGTTGATGAAGAAGTACGGATACGACAAAGTTATTGTTCGTGTGCACGGCTTCAACAACGACTGGGCCTACTCAGTGCGCAAGTCCGGTGAATTCGCCTATTGGTCCAATTGCCTTGTCGTTAATTGGGCGTGGCCGTCGGATGCGAAAAAGCGCAGTTACTTCGCTGCCTCGGTAAATGCCGAATGGACTCTGAAAAAGTTCGAGGAGTTCGTCGATGCATTGGCTGTTGACTCTCGTTTTGGTGGCCCGAATAACATTGGACTCACCGGACATAGCATGGGCACCAGAATTATCTTTTGGTATGAGAAGCTAAGATTTGAAAAACTCAGCCGCGCTTGTCCCATGGATGGAGATGTTGTCTCAATCCAGATGCTGCAGGATGTCCAACCGTTGCCGGAAAAAGATCGATTCTGGTTTACGCAATTCGCCTCGCCGGATATGGATACGGAAACGTATTGCCATGACGGCACGCGAGTGGTGGCTTGTACCGAAAAGAACAAAGTATTCAATTACATCTCAAAATATGATCACCCATTGCGTTGGTCGAAGGGGATTAATGGATACTCGCGTCTCGGTCGCGCCGGAGTAGATCTTGATTGGAAAGAGCCGCCGAAAGTCGAGGGAGTAATGACCGTTGATTTTAGCGTCGTCGATCATGGCCCGACGGGACATGCCGAACCGCAAGCCCTCGAAAACGACATGGCTCGCGAAGGCAAGCCGCGTGCGCCTTTCAAGTTGAGACAGAAGGTGCCGACGAACTCGTACTTCTTCGAGTTGTATAAGGACGAGCCGGATAAGTGTGGGAAGTAACCGCGCTTTTGTCATTTCGAGCGAAGCGCCCCTAGGCGCGAAGTCGAGAAATCTTCCGTAACGAGCCGATGTTCGACTTTGCCAAGTTGAACACAGGATGAGCGCGGAAGATCTCTCCACTCGCCGCGCATTGCGCGGCTTGGTCGAGATGACAAAGGAGAGGTGGTGAATGACAAAACCCAAACACACGTAGAGGAGGATCCCTACCGTGAAGAAGTTCCTAGAATCCGTGACAAAGACGAAATCCCTATTGAAACGTAACCCGTTTCTGGTGTTTCTCTTTGTCGTTCAAATGTTTGTACAGTCTCAAGTCGGTCATTTCCTGCAATTGAACGGCATTCTTGCTGCAACCGTAATGTCTTTTGCTTTGGCTCTTGCCCATGTCATTCCCGCCTATGCCGTTTACGTAGTAGGTGATGGCAGTGGACTGGCTAAAGCGCCCGGACTGAAAGGCAAGCTTGAGTTTATGTTCCTTGGAGCGTTTCTTGCTCTGATTCTCTCTTTGACATTTACTTATTGCGTCCTTGGCATTGCCTGCCAACCTCTGTTGCCTCTGGTGATTGATCCGTCGATTGCTACCGCAGGCACCGCTGGACTCTTTGCGTCCGGTCTTGGTTCTTTGTTTGATGTTACCGCTGTGGCCATCATTTTTGCTCGTGGTGGGCTCAACGAAGACTAAATTTTCGCTTTGTGCAGGTTGCTACCTGCAGATGAAGGAGGAATTCCTATGATAAAAACCAAACTACCGCGAGTCCTGTCGATGACGATGGCATTTCTTATGCTGTTGCTCACATCATGGACTTCGTCTTCTGCGATTGCCGGTTCATTAGCTCCGCCAGAAATGTACGGAACTAAGGATCAAACTCAAGCCTGTCCAGTACGAGAGCTGCCGAAGTTCGACGACGTGCAAGCGCCGTCGGGTAAATTGATATGGTTGCCCAAATACAACATGACCGAACGAGGGAAGTCTCTCGATAACAAGCGCTCGGTGCTTCAACGCATCAAGAGTCTGTTTACTGCGAAGCGTAAGACGGCAGCAGCCGGCGGACGCGGCGTTGAATACAAGATGATCGCCTGGGAAGGTCATAACTACGGCTGGGTTCGTATCAACGACCTTGAGTATCGTGACGTCGAT
>SBAT01000004.1 GCA_005240105.1 Chloroflexota bacterium | reverse complement strand
CGGCTTCAATTTAGAAGCAAGGCGGCCATTATCCTTAGATAACTCCTGCAAGAAATCTTGAGTGGATACTTCAGTTGCCTCTTGCTCGTCTCTTTCCGTCAGACGATGGAAAGCCTGTCTAACTACATTCGTCAAATCTGAATTACAGCCTGACGCTGCCGCTTCGCTACGAGAGACTTTATCCTGGCACCTTTTATACTCGCTTGCCTGACGCAGAAGTTCACGCGCAATGCCATCGCCTTGCAACGGATTTCCGTCAACGAATTCATCTATCTCTTTCATGGCAGTATCCTAAATCAAATATGAATTTCTGTCTCCGCTTTCACTGTGGTTTTCACGAATACTTATTTCGGTCACGAGAAACCCTTTTAGTCTCTAAGATTAGAATATGTCTTACTATCTCTCCTAGTTTAAATGCAATGTTTCCCATCACATGGAGATATTATCACCACGCAATGATAGAATTGTTATATCGATGAGGGCATAACAATGCTAACCAGAAACCTGCTCACTTCATTAATTCAAAGCGTAAAGCACTCTCCCGTTGTATTTCTGGGAGGCGCCCGTCAGACGGGCAAGAGCACCTTAGTAAGGGAAATGCTTCCCAAGTCGCTCAAGGCTGATTATTTTACGTTCGATGATGCCCACACTCTAGATCTGGCTTCCACGGCGCCTCAAGAGTTCATTGAGTCAATTAAGCTCCCAGCAATTATTGATGAAGTACAGATGGTTGAGGGAATAGCGCGAGCAATCAAATTGGCAGTCGATCAGAACCGCCGGCCATCGATGTTTATTTTGACGGGCTCTGCCAGCCTGATGGTTCTACCCAAACTAGCTGATGCTCTGGTTGGTCGCATGCAAACCCGCACCCTGTACCCTTTAAGTCAGGGTGAACTTTCAGGCGTTAAGGAAGACTTTCTGCAAACTGTTTTTGATGGTCAGCTAAAAATGTCACCCGAATCCACTGCAAGACAAATGAAGCACTCACAGAGACAGATGCTCAAAGAAGACCTTGCTCAACGAATTTTGCGCGGTGGTTTTCCAGTCGCAGCATTGGAAAATGACGACCAGGAGCGCAGGGAATGGTTTGGAGCATATCTGTCGGATGTGATTAGACGCGAGATTCGCCAAATATCGGACATCGAACGATTAAGCAGTGTTCCCAACCTCTTAGCCCACATTGCGTCCAGCACTGGAGGGCTGTTAAACATGACCGGACTCGGCGGTCGAATTGGTTTGCCCACTACTACCATGTCTCGATATCTGACCATTCTGCAAGCTACTTATATGGTAAATCTTGTCAAACCATGGTCATCTAAACTTACATCCACCCTGACCAAGTCGCCGAAGCTCTATTTGTTGGACACCGGACTGGCTTCTTACCTACTAAATCTGGACAAGAGCCGGTTACTGGCTGATGACCAACTATTTGGACGTCTACTGGAAAACTTTGTTTTTGCCGAATTGATAAAACAAATAGGCTGGAGCAAACTGGACTGTGAGATCTTCCACTTTCGCACCCGAACCGGTTTTGAAATTGATTTTGTAATCAAGAATCGGGATGGACGACTGTTACCGATAGAGGTCAAACTGTCGAAGTCCGTTAACGATGAAGACTTCAGGGCTATAGATTATTTCGCCGGCCAATTTATGAAGAACTATCACAGAGGAATAATCCTGTATTGCGGAAAGCGCCTAATCGCCTTTGGAAACAACAGGTGGGCTCTGCCAATTGATATGCTTTGGCAAGCGACTTAGCTCAGCTTCGCGAAGCATACGGCAATTCCCACTGGCAGCGGCATAGTTAACTGGAATAAGTTTAATTGGAACTTATAGGGTAGAGATAACTTCTCCCTACAAATTCTCTTTGGAAACACCAATACTCAAGTAAGCAACTTACTTATCAAGCTTTATTTCTCAGCAAGCGGCTGTGCGGATGAAGCCGGAGTAGCGGCATTCACAAAAGCGGTCAGACTCATGTCTCGCCAGCTCGTTCGCACGCTCATATTCAAATCTCTATTCTCTGGAGCAACCATCAATGACACAACTTACTCAACATCCAAGACAGCTAAGTACCAACGCTTCTTGGGAAGCTATCCGCATCACAGCTGCCCTATTCAAAGCCTACCAGCGCACTGTAAACGACCCCAACTTCACGAAATGCCAATCTCAGATGCGTCCCATTGAAATAAGAATGGTCGACCGATATCCGGTGGCTAACCCACAAACATTCAGATTTCATGGGACTTTTGAAATCACCAGACTTCACGAGCAATCATCCGGCGCGTTTAATGAAGAATCTTACTTCTCCAATGGGCTGGAATCTATTCGATACCAATTAATGAAAGCCCTATACACTCATTTGCCAAGTTTACTGGCAAACAAAGCATTCAGCACACCAGTCTCTGCATCAATGACCTTTGGCTACACCAAGTCCGCAGAACTCAAAGCAAGCTGCGACCTAACACTTGAGGCTCAGCACAAACCACGCATCAACATTGTGGAGTATGCACACGCTACCGGTACGTACGCCACCGGCGAATTCGGAAAACTATCGAAGCTTATCGCTGGGATGGGTGACCTAGAACAATACGAGATCATCTCTTATCTGAGCAGTCCCGTGCACGAAGTTATCCAAGAATTCTTCGCAAAGGAAATTATTCGACGAGATCCACAAGACTGGGAAGTGCCCATATTGGGACACAATCCAGAGAAATTGTTCACCATATCCAACCTATTGCGAGTTGGAGCTGATGGCGAATTAGAACCAGCGGTTACACCGGAAGACATGAGGAAGTACCTAAACAGTGCGTCCTCACACTACTGGAAAACCGCTCAGGGAGACCCTCTCTACACAGACACTATCCCGGAAGACTAATCAGAACGATTCAGGTAACTAAAATGAACAAAACACTCACTCCCTATCCAGTTCCTACCAGTACAGTTATCGCGCACGTCAAAGACAAGCCACATTGGGTTTACGTAATCGAACAAGCCGTCAAACACAACGGGCGGGACACTCTTATCGGCGGTCGTTGCACACTTCCCGGACAGTCCCACTCCGCTTGCATTCGAGACGAATGGGCTCAAGAAGCAGGAGGAAAGGGCGCTATGCTGAGAAAGGTAAGACACTGGGCCTACAAAACTGATCGCTATGCCGACCCCCGTGTGACAACACTGGGTAAAGTCACCGACAAACAGTGTCCTGAAGAGTTGATCAATCAGCCAGTCCTTGGCCTCTACGGATCGCCAGACGCCATCTTTATCGCCGAAGTCAACGGAACCCCGTACCCGAGTGATGGCGAAGCCAAGCGATGCTTCCTGGTAGACGTGCACGATATCAAAATCACAGCTACCGCAGAAGAAAGCAATTTCGGTGCGCAACACGATCTCGTACTAGCGCTCTATGCCCTAACACTGAAAAATCCACGCATGTCGACCAGGAACATTGCCAATGCCTTGGAAGACATGTCCAGCCTCCGCGCGTATCTTATCCGGATGCAAAACGAGTAAACCAGCTGGCGACTGCAAAGCAACAAAATTGACCACATCAAATGAGGATTGAAGCATGCGAAATTTAGCAGGAATTTGGACCAACGTCACTACAGACCTATGCGCACTAGAGCTCATGCAAGCCGGAATTCCTTGTCAGAATAAGAAAGCTGGCAAAGGTGAAGTTCGAAGCAAGGTAAAGGGTATCCTTGTATTTGGTGGCGGACAGGTGGTTCAGTTTAGACGTGCCTGGACCTACTGGGTGGTGGAGCTGTCTAGACCATTGGAGCGCAGATACGCGCGCCAGATGAACAGAAACTGGAAACACATAATTCGTGTCGACGGCTATGCCGGTGGCACGGATCCTGGTATGGGCGTCTTCACGTACCATGTCGACACCCAAGAGGGATTGAATCATCTTGCATCGTTCCTCAAGCAGCGTTATGGGGTATATCGCAAGCGGTCGAGTGTCGCTATCTCAAACGCCGCGCAGTTCGAGTTCAATGCCCTCATGCGTTTAGCTGAGTACTGTTGGACAATCAATCAATATAGCTGGGCGAAGGATATCACCCAAGACATTCTGAGCAGTGCTTGCTTGATCGCACTCAAAGAAGATCCTTCTTACGAGCAAAAGTGCCTCGAATTTTACGTGACTTGTTTGGATCGTTTGCATCTCCGTCATGTTAGATGCTGGGGCGCAAATGCCAATGTAGCGAAAGAGAAGTATTCCAGGGACGAAAATGCTGATGAGCAACTTGTTCTCTTGAGCGAAAGATATGGCGCATTGAGAAGATTGAAAGAGTCGGCTTTGATTCAAGGAGGCGGTCACTTCAGCGAAGCTGACGAGCGTCGATGGAATTGGCGCCTGGGACGAACGCATCAACGAATGAAAAAATGGGCCGCTCTAGTCCTTTCTCGTCGCACTTTCTGGCACGAAGAACTAATGAAGACACTTGAATGGTGGTTTCGTGAAACTGAGAGCCCCGAATCCAAGCACTACCCATTTGCCTATATGCACCTCACCACAGCCGCGGCTCTGGAAATGCTGAACACGCCGGCAACAACGGACGACAAAAGACAAGAAGTGATTCTCAGTATGGAACGAAAGCTGTCAGCAAACCTTCGTCATCCAGCTAAAGAAGCTTACGAGACGGGCAAGCTTGACGCAATCATAGAAGAAGAGCGAAAGCACGCCGAAAGGCATTTTGAAAAGGCAACAGACGAGCACAAAGGCTACCTTCGACGCTATATCCAGCTCTATCAGAATGTCTTAGCGTGATCCTGCTGAAGTGACTGCCAGTTAGAAGTGGATCTTTCGAAGTACCTGGAGTAAGGACAAGCTGAACGCTGACTAAATACTCGCGCGTAATTATCCACACCAGAACCTTACGGGGACAAGGTCGATACCTTGTCCTCTTCTTTTACTACATGTTTTCAGGAGACAAACAATGTCACAACATTCAAATCAAAACACTTGCACCATGGCAGCAAGTTGCTGGGAAGGAACAAAGTACACCAACAAAGATGGCAGCTTCCGACAGGAAGATAGTCACTGGTACAGCCCCGACAACAAAGTCGCTCTAGTAGCAGACGGACTGGGCGGGCACGGCGGTGGTGACACAGCCAGCAAGATTGTCGTAGACGTAACAGAAAAACGCTATGCGGAATTTCCTCACAGCGGAAGCAAGAATGCTATGCACGACTGGCTGGACCAAACTCTCAAACAGGCTGATGCCGAAATTCTTCAAGCGCAGGAAAACGGAGAATACCTAACACCCGGTGGTGAAAGGTTGTTAGCTTCATACAAAATGGCCGCCACCGTAGTCGCCTT
>SBAT01000107.1 GCA_005240105.1 Chloroflexota bacterium | reverse complement strand
TAACCCATGTGTTTACACCTAACTTAATTGGCTTTGGCAGCGTGCTTTTGCAGATGCGCGGAAAGAATTATTTTGTTTGTCCAACTAGAGAACTTGATCCTTTCTATACCTTGGGTTTCTTATATCGGAAAGGTCAATGGACTTTTACGGCAGTCGATACTCTTGTGACCAACTTCCGCAGTCCGCCGTTTAGTGGTTCTATCCCACGGCAAAGTAACATGACCATGATTGCCGACTTTGAGCTTTCACGTCCGGTATCAAAAAAATTCCCCAGCTTACAGGCCTTCATGCGCATTGAGCCAATCTGGAACTGGGCCTCGCGCGGTGTGCCGGGCTTGAGCGGTTTTGATTACCGTATGTTTGGCGGCTTGCGCCTGAGCGTTAACAAGCCTTCGTTTTATGGCTCCATCGAGAATTTGCGCCAACAACTAATCGATTCCGAAAGTGACGGCGATAGTGGTGGCACTGGGAAGAGCTGAATCAACTAAGCACTATTGAGAACCAGACTTGTAGGGTCCGGATGCTCCCGCAAAATGATTCCACAAAACGGCATTTTTCAATAGTGAGTGGGCAAGTTTTCGATCTTGCGGGTCCTTTGAAGTAACAATTTTCTTGAGAGAAACAACATTCATCAGTGCCGAGGTTATTGAGAAATCGGAGACAAAGGCTGTGACTTCATCGGTCAACTCAAGTTTCCTGGCATTGCGTGTGGCAATTTGCGGGATAGGGTTGACCTCTTTGAGGTCCGTGTTTTTGTGCCTGGTCAAAACAACTTCTTTGCCGGGCTGTAGTGTAAGAACTTTCTGACCAATGACTAATTTTACAGCTCCTTTGCGCGGGTCTTCAAGGTTCATGATTGCCACATCGGCTCCGGTTTCATACATTTGCACAACTGACCCGCCGGCAATGTGCACATCGCCTTCGTGAGTGCGAACGACAATGTCGCGGTTCGGGTGGAATATGCTGCTGCCCCGATCCAGGTTAAAGAAGTTACCGCCGGAGTTGGAGCCGATGGTCAGCCCTGCTTGTCCAAGATTGGTAATAACCTGCGGGCTAAAATCACTTTGATTGACAATTACCGCATCAATTGGCGAGTCGGCATAGGCAACTATTTCTCCAGTCAAAGTCCTGGCCGCCTGTCTTTCAGTCTCACCTGGCGGAACGATTTGTGTGTTGTCGGTAGGTATTCTTGTGCCAATCTGCACATCGACAGTATTTGTGTTTGACACTTGTGTGGCTGCTGGAAAGACATTGGTAGTTGTTGAAGGCTGAGTTGTTCCAGTTGTTGTAGGCGGCGTCGGTGTTTGGGTGACAAAGGTACCTGTTGTGACAGTGGTTCCTGCAGCAATACCATTTATGGTGATACCACCGCCGGCACTGAGGCTGCCATTTGAACCACCGGCTGATACGCCTGATCCAACAACAAATGATGAGCCTACTCCAGTGGTTGTGATGGTCAGGCTGCCGCCGGAACCCAATGCGTTACTCGAGTGAGCATCAACGCTTGAGGAGTTAAAGCTGTAAAAACTGCCTATGGTGCTATTGATGCGCACGCTGCTGCCGCTAATTGTCATTGCCGCACCTGACCCGTCGCCAATTGCTCCACCTGCTGTGGCCCCTACTCCGGCTGATCCACCATTGCCAAACGAGCCGCCAATTCCACCCTGAAATGTTCCTCCTCCTCCAATTCCAGGTCCGGTGCCACCACCGGTGCCACCAGTTGTACCAACTCCGGCGGTACTGCCACTGCCGCCGCCATTGTCGCCGCCGCCGGCACTGCCGCCGCCGCCGCCATTGCCACTGCCACCGCCGCCGCCGCCGGCGTCCATTCCGCCGCCGCCACCTGCTCCAAAGCCACCACCACCGCCGCCTGCTCCCAAGGCGCTGCCAGTTGCACCACCAGCACCGCCACCACCACCAAAAGCGCCGCCGGCTCCACCGGTTAAGTTACCGCCAGTACCGCCACCCAATCCGCCGCCGCCGCCGCCGTTTCTGCCGCCACCGCCGCCGCCTCCTCCCAAGCTGCCACCAGCACCGCCGCCAGAGGTATTAGGTCCACCGCCCGTGCCGGCGCCGCCAGCACCACCGCCGGCTGCTAAAACCGGTCCAGTAATGGCAATCGCACCTGTGGTTGAGATTGTGATTGTGCCTGCGCTACCTGCCGCACCGGCTGCCAATGTACTTTCTCCGCCACCGCCGCCACCGCCGGATGCGTTAATGTCTCCCAGGATGCTGATTGCACCTGTTGTTGAGGTTATGCTCACTGGCGCTCCACTGCCACCAATGCCAGCCGCATTAGCGTTGCTGGCGCCGCCACCACCGCCGCCGAAAGACCGTACTGCCCCGGCAGTGATGGCCCCACCAGAGGCAACAGTTATCGCTCCGCCATTAGCCCCATCTCGTCCCACGGCAGTGGCGCCTGTGCCGTTGCCGCCGTGTCCTGCCGTTATCAGATTGCCAACTGTTATGGTGGCAGTATTGACAGTGCCGGCAGTGAATGTTCCCGTCAATAGTCCATTAAGCACTGTCGCTCCGGCAGTGGTAGGCTGAGCAGCACTTATTGATATGGCACCGGCAGTACCTGTGCCGCCGGATGTTTGAAAATTTCCAGCGGAAATTGCCGTGCCACTTGTCGCGCCGGCAATGAGGGTGACGTTGCCGGCGCTGCCCGTGCCGCTGCCGCCGGTTAATGCGGTCAGGGTTGATGGCAATCGGATAACGCCGGAGCCGGCTGAACTACCTGAGTAGGCTGCAAGTACCATGTCACCACCATTGGTATTGCCTGTGGTGCCGGCCGCCGTTAGTCCGGTAATCGCTACAGCTGCCGGACCTCCTGTAGGTGTTGTGCCATCAAGATAAATACCGCCGCCGCCGGCACCACCGCCTGGATTGCTTATTGTGTAGGTAGTCGTTGTATCGTTATTGACTTGTCCGCCAGTAGCAGGCGTTATAGTTGCGCCGGCGATTAAGACAATATTGCCGGCGTTGCCGCCTGTTTGTAGGGAGCTTGAATCAATGGAGGCAGCGGCTGTCGAGATGATGTGGCCATTGGCGATGATGCCAATGTGTGGATTGACTCCTGTGGACAAGATACTGGCGGCAATCAGCACATTACCGATGCTGTTTACAAAAGTCGGGTCGCCGGATATCTCAATACTGCCAAGGGTTAGGTCAGGGGTAGATGCTATCAGGTTAGCGGCACCGGCCTTAATATTGATTGCTCCCGTGACGTTATTGATATTAGCGGCGAAGCTACCGTAACCGGCATTGATGTTAAGCTCTCTGGCAAGCCAGTCACCGCCGTTGAGAATAACGGAATCGCCATAGGTAAATGACTGCGCAGATACGTTGACATTGCCATTGAGCGCCTGCAATACACCGTTAACGTTATTGATATTAAGGGATTGTGCCAGCTGCGAAGCAGATTGAGTTAATTGGGAGGCGATATTGATATTGCCTGTAGTGGCGGCAATAAGCCCGCTGTTCACTATGCTTGCTGCGTTGAGATTGACATTGTTCAGAGCTTGCATTACCGCGCTTAGTGCGGCTGACCCGGCCGGAGAGGTATTTGTTATTGAACCGCCGGCGCTCATGGTTAAATTGGCGGCGCTTGTGATGGTGCCGACGTTGACGATGTTGTTTATAGCACTGAGCACGAGACTGAGGTCGGACACAGCGCTGGGCAAGCCCGGCAGACCGCCGGCAGGCAAAACTGAGGTAAACAAAGCACCTTGCATATTGTAGATATTGGCAGCAGCAAGGGTTGCCTCCGTTACAGCAGGATTAGTGGAAACAGCGTAGACTGTGCCCTCATTTACGAAATTGCCTACAAAATTAACCGTCGCCGCATTGGCAAAATCAATTACAGCTGTTGCGCCCTGGGCCACAGTCATGCCGCCGGCGGCCTGCAATACCGCGGCATCCAGCACCTGTGTACCTTCGGCAACAGTTTGTGCAGCTTCTGCCGCGCTGCCAGCAGCCTCTTCGTTGGCAAGTGCTGCCGGCATCAATTGCAGCGGCAACCAGGACATCATGAGAACGACCAAAAAAGCGGCCAACTGCTTAGCCGTATGTTTACGCATAACTTTTCTCCCACTTGCCAGCCATGCTCGTTGCAGACCCACTAAGCCAGCGAGCAGGTTCGATACTTCCATGTTAGTTTACGTTTAAGAAGGTGCCAAGGGTTTCAATGCGTTTTTTTTGCATGTTTAACACGGGCTTGTTTCATAACCAGACTTGCACAATTGTCTTAAACCCTGATAAAGCTTAGTCAAATTGAGGTTTTAAGGTTATATGCTTGATACTTCAAGCCCTGTCAAACGTGAAGGATATCAGTATGGCAAAAGTAGCAATTAATGGTTTTGGACGCATTGGCCGCAATGCTCTGCGGGCCCTTTTAGAGAACCCGGTTAAGGGCGTGGAAATAGTGGCTATAAATGACCCTATTCAAAGCGTAGCCCAGTCGGCACACTTACTTAAATATGACTCTATCCTTGGCGAGTTGCCAAATAGTGTCAGCCACACAGAAGATGCTTTGGTTGTCGATGGCAAGAGTTTTCAATTCTTCCGTGAGAAAGACCCGTCAACATGCCCATGGGCAAAGCTGGGTGTTGACCTTGTCTTGGAATGTAGCGGTGTATTTACTGATGCTGAAAAGGCTGGTGGACACATTAAGTCCGGTGCCAAGAAGGTCATTATCTCCGCTCCTGCTAAGGGCGAAGACATCACTATCGTATTAGGCGTCAACGACAAGGATTACGATCCAGCCAAGCACCACATCATTTCGAACGCCAGTTGTACAACCAATTGTTTGGCTCCAGTAGCTAAGATAATTGATGAGGCTTTTGGTATCGAATCTGGTGCCATGACTACAATTCACAGTTATACGGGCGATCAGAGATTACTCGATGCTGCACACAGTGATCTGCGCCGTGCACGCTCTGCTGCCTTGTCCATGGTTCCGTCCACAACTGGTGCCGCTAAGGCCCTTGGTCTAGTGTTGCCTTCCTTGAAAGGCAAGCTAAACGGATTTGCCATGCGCGTGCCGACACCAAATGTCAGCATTGTTGACCTGGTAGTTACAACCAAGAAAGATGTAACTGCTGAAGCTGTTAACAAGGCATTGAAAGAAGCCAGCACGGGTGAAATGAATGGCATATTGTCCGTCTGCGATCTACCGCTTGTGTCCACTGATTTCTGCGGCAACAAGTTGTCCTCGATTGTGGACAGCGAATTGACCATGGCAGTAGGACCACGCATGGTTAAAGTACTTGCTTGGTACGACAACGAATGGGGCTACAGCAATCGCTTGATCGAATTGGCAGGTATTGTTGCTAACAAGATGGCCGTAGCTCGGGTGTAATTTGGATCCACCGATTTGTCATTCCGAGCGAAGTCGAGGAATCTTCCCTAACGAAACGACGTGCGTCTGAGCAATGACGAACAAAGAATCGTTGCGGAAGATCTCTCGACTCGCCTTCGGCTCGCTCGAGATGACAAAAGGGGTGGCTCAGAATGACATTCACAGGTTCATTGAACCTTTACCAGTAGGAAAAATAAAATGAACAAGAAGACAATTGCCCACGTTGATAAAAGTGAATTCAAAGGCAAACGGATACTGGTGCGTGTTGACTTGAACGTGCCTCTTGATGCCAACAAACAAATAACTGATGACACACGCATTAAGGCTGTTTTGCCGACGATTGAGCATTTAAAACAAGCTGGTGGGAGAGTAATTCTTGTTTCTCATTTTGGTCGACCAAAAGGACCATCAGAAGATTTGAGTCTTAAGGTTGTTGCTCAAAGACTGTCCGAATTGCTCAAGCAAAAAGTGCATTGTCTGGAAGATTGTATTGGACATGCAGTAAGCAAATTTGTTCACGAGATGAAAGATGGCGAAGTTTGCTTGTTGGAAAACGTCCGCTTCCATAAGGAAGAGGAGAAGAACGATCCTTCTTTTGCCAAGCAATTAGCTGAACTGGCTGACATGTATGTTAATGACGCTTTTGGTACGGCTCATAGAGCCCATGCCTCTACGGAAGGCGTGACTAAACATGTTAAACCATGTTTGGCCGGCTTTCTGATGGAAAAGGAACTCAATGCCCTGTCTTCAGCGCTATTCAATCCGGTGCGTCCATTTGCCTGCATAATTGGCGGCTCTAAAGTTTCATCCAAAATGGGTGTGCTCGATAATCTTTTAGAGCGAGTCGATGTCCTGGTTATAGGTGGAGCAATGGCATTTTCCTTCTTGAAGGCTCAAGGAAAGAATGTCGGTAAATCCCTGGTTGAAGATGATAAGTTAGACTTTTGTCTTCAGCTGATCGATAAGGCCAAGAAGAAAGGCGTCAACCTGGTACTGCCTGTTGATGTGGTAATTGCTCCAGAATTGAAAGCCGGACTGAAAACGGAAGTTGTATCCGTAGATACAATTCCCTCTCACCAGATGGGACTTGATCTGGGTCCAAAATCTATTGAACAAATAAAGGCGTCTCTTAAAGGCGCCAAGACGGTTTTGTGGAATGGACCACTGGGCGTGTTTGAAATTGCCGGATTTGAAAAGGCTACTTATGCCGTAATTGAAGATCTCATTGAATTGACCAAGCAAGGTGCCAAGACAATTATTGGCGGTGGCGATTCATTGGCTGCAATTGAGGCCTATGGTGCAGCTGATCATTATTTCAGTCACGTTTCCACAGGCGGCGGTGCTTCCTTAGAATTTCTGGAAGGTATAGAACTTCCAGGAGTTGCTGCCCTGGATGCAAATGTTGTTTCAGGTGTCAGGTAAGCGATGAGGCAACTGGTAACCAGCCTGGTTCTGGCATTAGCGCTAACTGCTGGTGCCGCTTTAGCACAGACTTATTTTCGCAACGGACAACCGATAACCGAGGCGCAATACAAAGCGAGTAACTTAAATACTGAGGCCCTAAATCTAATAAGAGCTAACTCCAACGAGAAAGCAATTGAAGTTTTGATTGAGGCGTTGAAACTTGATCCGGAATTATCTCAAGCGCACCATAATTTGGGTTTGGCTTATTCCAAGATAGGCAATGGACAGAAAGCAATTGAAGAGTTGAAAAAGGCAGTGGATCTCAATCCGCAGGCAACGATGAGCTGGCTTACATTGGGTGGTGCCTATCAAACGAGCGGTAGGTTGGATGAGGCACTGGAGATTTATAAAGAGACGCTGAAGCGATTTCCTGATTTTCCCGACAGAGCGGAAGTAAAAGGACTGGTTAGCAAACTAAAAGAAGAAGCTGCCAGGCAAAAATCAGCTGGAGGCGAAGACCAAAGCGATAGCTATTACAGGCAAGTTACAACCGATCATCCAATACGCTGGTGCTCAAATTCGCTGCCTATTAGGGTGGCTATAACTGACGGCAAGGAAGTCCCTAATTTTCAGCCTGAGTTCATAGATATTGCCAAAGGCAGCTTCATCGATTGGGCCAATGCCAGCCAGGGGCGAATTAGATTGGTATTTGTATCAGACCCTAGGAAAGCCGATATTGAAGTTGTCTGGACTGCCGACCCTAAGGATTTACCGAATCCAGCGGAAGCCGGATTTGCTGATTTTTCCTATCGTGGCAATTGTCTGACCAAGGGTACTATTAAGTTGCTTACTGTTTCCATGGACCGCTCCCAAACTATTACCACCAAGCACCTGCGGAAAGCCTGCTTGCATGAAGTTGGGCATATATTAGGATTGAGAGGGCACAGTCCGGACCCAGCTGACGTGATGTTTTATTCCTTGCCTGTTGAAGATAAGTGGCTTATGCCATCAAGCCGAGATGTAGAAACTATAGTAAGGTTATATTCCGAACCGAACCTTGATAGAAGTCCATAGACATCAATGAACATCAATCACAACCATGATCAAGGACACAGCCATGTGCACGGGCACACGGGTGGTTTTAGACAGGAAAGCAAGTCTCGCCTTTTAATAGTCCTCTATGTCACAGCGACATACATGGTTGTAGAAATTATTGGTGCTTATTACACAAAGAGCTTAGGACTGTTAGCTGATGCCGGACACATGCTGTCTGATGTTGGTTCGTTGATCTTAGCTTTGGTGGCTATCTGGTTTGCATCGCGACCGCCGAATGCTTTAAAGACTTATGGATACTATCGGTCAGAAATTCTTGCCGGCTTGATTAACGGTGTACTTCTGGTTGGCCTGTCTATTTTCATTTTTTACGAGTCTTACCAGCGCTTGAGTGATCCGCCGGAAGTTAAGTCAGTGCCTATGTTGGTGGTTGCGCTTCTCGGTCTAGTGGTTAACCTCATTTCTTTCAAGCTCTTGCACGGCGTCTCCAAAGATTCCGTCAACATGAAGGCAGCATACTTAGAAGTGATGTCAGATTTGCTGGCTACTGTTGGTGTGATAGTGGCAGCTCTTATAATGCTCACCACCGGTTGGTATATGGCTGATCCAATTATTTCGGCATTGATTGGCTTAATGATCTTGCCACGTACATGGAATCTTTTAAAAGAGTGTGTGAATGTTTTGATGGAAGGTACGCCTGGACATATTAATTTGGCTAGCCTGAGAAACGCCATGCTGGCAGTACCGGGTGTCGTGGAAATGCATGATATCCATGTCTGGACAATCACTTCCGGACGCGACGCCATGTCCGGGCATGTGACCATCAACAGGGAAGTGCCGGCAGAAGGGGTCTTATCCGAAATCACTCGCATTGCTCAGGAAGAATTTGGCATAAACCATACGACCTTCCAGGTTGAGGAAACCGAATGTAAGGGCGCCAACGATAGTTGTGCCTAGCTGTCCAAAACAGAGAAATTTTCGGTAGATACATAAGTTCGGTCGCACAGATTACTAAATAGTTGAGAGTTTAGACTTTCGCATTCTTACGCAAGGGATGGGAATTCCACCAATTGTCATTGGGTTCAGATTTCCTTAAGATTGGGTCATCAAAAGCGCTTGAAACGCTTACAGGATGAAGGTTTCCCAGGAGAAGGTGTTATGAGTATTTTTAAAAATCCACAGGACGAAGAGAAACTTTGCCAGGTACTGAAGGCATTTGTTGAAGAGTGGGGTCCAGAAAACGTCGTTGTATCCGTGCCACGCCACTGGCAGGACTATTCGACAGGTAATCTGGGTCGTGTACGTTTGGAATTTGGCACAATAAACACCGTGTCGGTCCGTGTTGAGTACGAAATTGTCCGTTTAGCTTATGACGTGCAATTGCAGGCAGCGTAGGGCTCCCTAGGAACTTCCCTACAAACAGTTTTCCTCCCGCCTTCCTCCTGTCAGAGAGCCTCCCGTTTACGGGGGGTTTTCTGACTTTTTCCTATTTGAGCGCCTTTATGCGGTCTATTTCTGTCAGGGCTTCATGTTGCAGCTTGGGGTCCTTTTGCCGGGTGACGTACTGGTTTAAATTGGCCACTGCTTCGTCATAGCGTTTGAGCTTCTCTAAAACCATGGCCTCGTTATAGAGGATTTCCAATTCGCGCGGATTTAATTTTGAGGCTTTTTCAAACTCGCTAAGCGCTTTGTCCAATTTGCCCAGGTGATCGTAGGAACTACCTAAATTCATATGCAGCGCAGCTGCCAGTTGAGCATCGCTGTCATTTAAATAAAGAATTGCATCTTCCAGGTTTCTGGCAGCGTCAGCAAAGTTGCCGTTTTCTGCATTTCCGGTAGCCTCATTCAATAATTCAACTGCCTTGATCTTGTTGGCGCTAGCACCTTGTAAGTCAATTCTTTTGTCGTTGACGCGTACCTGATCAGGTGATGGACCTGGTGATTCCGGCAGCGCAGGCATTATCGATGGCGGTGCGGCATTGGCATAAGGTGTCGCCTGTGTCAGGCAAATGAGGGCGACGATTGGTATAAGCAGTGAGGTTTTCAAAGCCCCTCCATGATTTAGGGTAGTCGTTGTTTGGTTAGGACAGTCTGAGACGCATGCTCCAACCAGACGAGCTTACGTTTCAACTTGGGAAATTCGACTTGGAAATTAAACAAGACGTGCTTGCTTGAATAAGGCTCAACTCTAAATAAGATTTCTGCGTCCCATTCCATGCTTGTACAAACAGGAAAGCGCCCGCCATTATCATCTTCTAGATAGAGGTCTATTGAACTTAAGCGATATTTGGTGTTGTTGTTGATGTAGGCATCGACTCTTAAACAATGCCCGTCGAGTCCGTCCTTTATGACCTTGGCGTCTAATACCTCAATATCCAGACCCTCGAGCTTCGGGTCTTTCTTAGTTTTGGGTTCAATAGCGGCTGTCATTAACAGGTCGCAATCGATGGACAAGTTTAAGTCGTCACCAGGCTCCAACACAGCCACGTGCCCCTTGCGCAGTAAGGCAACTGCTATGCCCCCCAGTGCCCCTGCCGCAGCTCCTCCGGCAATGTTGTAGCCGTGCATGGCAATTGTTTCTTCCAGTCCAAATAATTGATAAGCAATTAGGGCACCAGTGGCAGCACCGCCGGCCATGTGTGCTGCGATTGTGCCTAATCCTTTTCCTTTGGTTTTCCAAGTTGACTCAATTCTGTTGTCGGCTTCGCACTGGAAGGCAAACTTGCGCCCATCGGGAGTCTGGAATTCATTAAATGAGAGGGATAAGGCTCCCGGGCGGCCCACCCGTTTGGGCTCGTAGATTCTTGAGACTTGTCCACGGAAGATAGTCCCGGCAGGAATTACCTTGTTATCAGCCACGAAAAGATCTTCTGTAGTTTTGGCAGTAATTTTTTGCCCAAGCTGAGCGGGCAACAAGTTGCCGTCCTCATCCCGATCCCACATTTTCAAGCCGGTGCTGGGAACGGAAGCCAACTTGAGCTTAATTGGTGTTCCTTTTGGAACGACCAATTGCACGCCTCCCTTGAGCATTAGACCAGATGATTTGCTGTTGCCTGTCTGCTTTATCACGGGCGGTGGCACATCAATTTCCGGATTGTCCGGAATTGGCGGCAAGGTCACCAGGTGTCGTATCGGCTCGTGTTTTCGCCATGCCCAGGCTTCGCTTGTGCCACCTGGCGTGGTGGCAACCAAGAGCATTGCTGTCAAGACAGCTGATAATGCTTTGGACAAAGACGACCTGCGATCTAGTTGAATTCAAATACTTTAGTGAAAGGAGTATACCCCAGCTCTTGCGCAATGAAAACCGAAGTTAATCAGGCATATCTGGGAGTTACGTATTAAAAGAGACCCTGGTCCAACCAGAGTCTCTTTTAAGTAAGCTATTGCTTTTAGTTGTTCTTGATCTCTAGATCATTTCCTCAATTAGTTCATTGAAGATTTGCTTGTCCAAGCCTAATGGCTGTTTAACAAGAGCGCCCTTCTTGAAGATTGGTTCGGAATCTTCGTAGGTTGGCTGATCAGCTTTGTAGAGGACACCCAGAGGAATCTTGTCGCCCCACTCGAATGACTTCTCGAGGGACTTCTTCTCATCTGTTGGATCCCAATTTTGATCTTCCAGTTTGTACACGCGCTCTTTGAACCAAGGATAAGTGTTGACCTTGTTGTAGGTGACGCATGGGCTGAATACGTCAATTAAGGCAAAACCTTTGTGGGCAATGCCACCGGCAATTAAGTCGGCTAATTGCTTTTGTTCACCGGAGAAACCGCGGGCTACGTAAGTGGCTCCGCAGGTAATGGCCATTGCTAGCGGGTTCAATGGAATTTCCACGTTGCCGGCTGGCGTAGACTTGGTGCGGTGACCAAGCGTTGTTGTAGGCGATGTTTGTCCGGTGGTCAAACCATAGATTTGGTTGTCCATTACTACGTATGTGACATCCAAATTACGGCGCATAGCATGGATGAAGTGTCCAATACCGATACCGTATCCGTCGCCGTCTCCGCCGGTGATAACCACTTTGAGATCGGTGTTTGCCAGGTGCGCGCCGGTTGCTACTGCAACTGAGCGTCCGTGCAAGCTGTGGATGCCGTATGCGTGGATGAAACCAGGCAGGTTGGATGAGCAGCCGATACCGGATACGACGAGCAAATTCTCTGGTCTAACACCATTTGCTGCCGCTGCCATCTGTACAGACTTCAAGACACCGAAGTCGCCGCAGCCTGGACACCAGTCCGGATCAACCGGGCCTTTAAACAAGTCTACTGGTAGTTCTACAACAGTTGCCATTTCTATTTAGTCCTCTTTGGTTACTTTGGCTCGTGAATTACTTGGTGGCTGCAACAAGCGACTTATATGAATAAGTAGCGCCTGTCGATATGCCAATTACCATTTCGGCTTGTTTCTCGCCTGTGGTTCTTTCAACAAGCTCGACATTCCAGACATCTTCTGCAATACCTTTACTTGTGCCACGGGTGATTTTGCCTGGACGCATCTTTTCCGCGTAGTGTGTACGCAGGTAGTGATAACCCATTTCACGCGCTTCTTCTTCTGTGACATCCAAATTCAATGGCTTGCCGGCTAGGATTCTCTCAACGTGATCGCAAACATATTGCGGTTCCATTGGTTCGCCGTCATAACGATTGACATGACCATCCATGGCAATGCCTGTTTCGCTTCTGATATAACGAGCCATCTGGCTGGTGAAGTTGACTTCAATGGAAATCTTCTTCTTAGCCTTGGAGAGGATTTCGCTTACTTCCTTGGCGTGGAATGGGAAGATGTACTTGATGTTCAAGTGGTTAGCCTTGATGCCCTTTGCAGAAAGAAGCTCAAGGGCTTCCTTCACAACACCCCAGGTTGAACCCCAGGTGACCAATGTCACATCAGCATCAGCTGGACCTTCTAATTTTGGTGCTGGCAAATCTTTGAGCATGTTGTCGATCTTGCGACCGCGCTTCTCCATCATCTTGCGACGCATTGGAGCTACCGTGAACATGTCGGAGATGAGAATTGACTCTTCGTCGTGTTCATCCGTTGCCGAAACGAAACAGGTGTTAGCTGTCCCTGGAAGTGTTCTTGGTGATATACCGGATTCGGTCAAAGCAAAACGCTTGAATTTGCCATTTTCCGGATTCCAGTCTTTTACAACTTGTCCACGGTCTATTTTGACGTTTGGATCAAAGGCTTCTTTATCAACTGTTTCCGGGTGCTCAGACAAGAGCAAGTCGGACATGATCAAAGCAGGCAATTGATATTTGTCGGCGAGGTGGAAAGCTTCAACAGTCGTTGCGTAAGCATCGGCTGTGTCGCGTGGAGCAACAATTAAGCGTGGGAATTCACCTTGCGATGCGCCATAGACTTGGAACAAGTCGGCTTGTTCTGTCTTTGTTGGCAGACCTGTTGATGGTCCACCGCGCTGTACTTCAACACAAACAACCGGACATTCCATGATGCCTGCCATACCGACAGCTTCAGTCATCAAAGCAAAACCACCACCGGCTGTAGCGCACATCGAACGCACGCCTGCCAAACCGGCACCAATAGCCATGTTAATAACAGACAATTCGTCTTCCGCTTGCTTAACGACTATGCCAACCTTTTGAGCATGATCAGCCATCCAGTGAAGAATGGTCGATGCTGGTGTCATTGGGTAGGCTGAGTAGAATTTGCAACCGGCAGCTGCAGCAGCGAGAGCTATTACTTCGTTGCCTGTGGTGAACGGTCTTTTGACACGGCTGAACTTCCATTCACCGGCCACTGGTTTGAAATGCGTCTTGGCATATTCGAAACCAGCTTTCAATAGCCCAACGTTGAGGTTGATTACCTTTTCGCCTTTGTGTTTGAAGGTGTCTTCTAAAACGCTTGCGCCTTCGCTGAAGTCGAAATTACCTAAATTGAGAACGGCACCGATCATGACTGTGTTTTGCATGATTGGCAGGATCGGTCCAAATTCCTTAACCACATCAGCTGTTACTTGACCCATCGGAATAGAAAGGATTTGTACACCTTCCTTGACCATCTTAGGATCGCACTTCAGTCTGTCGCCGTTGAAGACAATTGCTCCGCCTGGTTCAATCTCACCGGCATGGCGTTCAATCGAGTCCTGGTTGAGGGCAACAAGCACATTCAGCTTATCGCCGTGTGAGCGCACTTTGTCTTGTCCGATACGGACTTTCAGCCAAATGTGACCACCACGAATGATTGATTGATAGCTATTGTAGGCATAAACAAATAGGCCCAGCCTGCCACATGTTTTGGCTAGTGTATCGCCTGACTTGTCCAGACCGTCTCCGGCTGCACCAGCGATCCCAACGGTGACTTCATGCATTAAAAGGAACCTCGATATCCGCGAAGTAAAAAAATTAGATTGAATATCTTGTCAGGTTGTAGAGTGAAAAGTCCCAGATTTTGCTTTCTCTTAGCTTTCTTGTTAACCAAACGGAAACATAGGCGGGTCAATAGGCGCATTTACCCGGGCAATGCCAAGAAATCCGTTGTCAAGGGATCTGAGTCTTCTTCATGAACTTGGAGTTAGTGTAGCCAATTGCATTATTTTGGAATGGACGATGTCTTCGCGCTCTGACGATCCATACCCAAGCATTCCTGGCATTGCATTGAGAAAATCCTCATCGTCTAGTATCAAATTGAATGAATCGGTTAGGTATCGTTGTACGTCTATGGGCATTGTGAGACATTCTTGATACAGCTGATCACGACCATTAACAATAGATACGATATCTTCAATATCAGAGCTGCCTGGAAAGTCTTGCTTGCCTCGATCGGCAAATGCCTCAAACTTTGTGCAAAGAAACATTGGTGCATTGATCAATTGAATGGTTCTATTTTGAGGTAGAACATATGGTTGTGCTGTCTTAATTGCGAGTGGATACCACTTGTTGCTGAATCCCAGGATCTTTTCATTGGTCGGCATAATATCTACGGTTACCCCATGTACTGTGAAGCGACATAATGGTCCGTCCATGACGTGAGTAAAGCCCTGAGACCGTAATTTTTCTATGAACGCGGAATACTTGCTGTAGGTAACAGCTTCTACGATTATATCGACGTCGTCAGTAGGGCGTACGTCAGTTAGTCGATGTGAGTCTATCAGCAATGGTGCAACAGCTCCGCCAACAAAGACAACATCGGTCACAAATGGTCCCAATGCATCTGCAACGGCGGTGATCAATCCGATGTTGTCCTGAAGCTTAGCCATTCTTTTTTCTCAGTCTGTTATGAATTTCAGTGGCGGCGATTTGCCTTTCTCGTGCTCTGCCGTCTCGCAAACCATCAACTAGACATAGCAGTTCATAGAATTCCTGATCTATCAAGGCGGCTTTGGGCGCTGCTGGATGCAGTGGTTCTATTGCATAGCCGAGAGTTTTGCCTTCTGGATATGGCCATACAGGTTGTGGTCCACCTGACTGAACGATTACTTTGTTGAGGGGTGGTCCGGCGTAGGAGGTTGGAATTCCATATATGAGGGAGCCTTGCTCGACGAAGTAGACAAATTTCACACCGTGAATTACAAATTCTTCTAGTGCAGGTCTGTTGGGCTTTCTTTGTTTGGCTGAGTAAAGCCCTGCCAGTGCTGCCCGTTTTAGCCCTAGATGAATTTGTGAAACACTAATAAATAGCTCCGCGGACAAGCTACGGAAATTCCAGTCCCCCTTTATGCAGGAGAGCTTGAGGAGTATGTACAAGTCTTGAGGTAATAGCATGTTCTATATTCTAAAACATAGAACACAATTTTGGCAAGCCCTGGAGTAAAAGACCCCAAAAGTCAGTCTTGGCGTCAACATAGCGCTAGCCGCCTTTCTAGGGCTAATAGGCTCGCGATTTAGCACTTGACGAGTTCTTCGAGCTGATGATACATTGTAAGTACGATGTATCATCAGCTCAGGATTATTCTATGACAAAAACCCTCACCAAGCACGGAAATAGCTACGCGCTTATTATTGATAAGGCCTTGATGGAGATACTCAAGATAGAACCAGATACGCCACTAGAGATTTCTACTGACGGCCGCGTTTTGGTTATTGCGCCGGCTGAGAACCCAAAACGTAAGCGAAAGTTCGAGAAAGCCCTTGAGGAAACTAACCGAGACTATGGGCGCATGCTAAAGCGATTAGCTGAAAACTAATGAGAGGGAAATGTCACTCGAATTTCTCAGTCTCGAAGAAGTCTTAGCTATTCACCATAATCAGATTGATCTGTATGGTGGCACGCATGGCATCAGAGATTTAGGATTACTGCAATCAGCTATAGCTATGCCATCTGCTGGATTTGGCGGGCAATATCTCCATGTTGATATTTTCGAAATGGCTGCGGCTTATGTATTTCATCTGTGCCAAAACCAGCCGTTCTTGGATGGCAACAAACGAACAGCCTCTGCAAGTGCAGTTGTCTTTTTAAGGCTCAACAAAATTACAATCAAAACAGATCAAGATGCGTATGAAAAGTTGGTCAGACAAATACCAGAGGGCAAAGCAGGCAAATTAGCCATAGCCGGCTTCTTTCGCAAACAATGCCAAGCGCTGGATGCTGAGTCTCCGCGTATTTTGCCGAATTTAAAGCGTAAG
>SBAT01000215.1 GCA_005240105.1 Chloroflexota bacterium | reverse complement strand
CTCCAGGAGTCCATGTGGCTCTTATCCCGGAGTCCCAGTTTATGCGCGGCTCAAGTTCGAGCGCCGCAAGAGGTATTGAATCCAGTTTGACTTCCGGCGAAGTGATTGCCTTTGGTCTGTCTGCCGGCGGCTGAGGATCTAAGTTAGAGGTTAAGCGATTCCAAAACGGGGTAAAAACCCTGAACGGGTTTCCCTCGTTGGTGCGCACAAGGTGCGGTTCATGTAACAATGTGGAGTTGAATGTCTTCACGAGCACTGCATGGGCGCGCAAAGCTTCTTCGACTCTGGCGTCGCGGCACAATCCGGATGGATCATAAACCCGGTTGAAGAATACAGCTCGGGCATCGGTTTCTTGGATAAGCGAGAGCAGGACCTCAACGGAACTACCTTTGCGAATGATTAGACGCGAGCCTATTTTCTTGAGAGCGATATCAAGATTGGTTAGAGACTGATGCAGCCACCATCGGCTGGCCGCTCCAGCAGTCCACACCCCATTTTCTTCAGTGCTATGGATGTAGACAGGAATTACACGGTCACTGTGATTTATGGCCGCCAGCAGAGCCGGATTGTCCGAGAGACGCAGATCGAGCCTGAACCACATTATGCTTGTCGATGCCATTTAGATTTTACCAGCTCATTATTCGTATTCGATTCTGTCCACCAGTGTACACCTGCCGGCTGCTAGACATCTTAGTTTTGTCAATTCGACGATCTTTGCTTAATTTCTACCGGTCAATCGATCTACCTACGAGCAACTTATCTTCTTGGGACAACAGGTCAGAGAATTCGTTGATGCCCTCAAGGTTTCCTTCTATAGCCTGACAAATTTCATCCAGCGGTAGGTGACTGAGGTTCATTTTACTGAAGGGATTCTGCAGTTCAACACCCAGCTGATCAAGAGACAGCAAAGGATAGGCAACAAGCATTGTCACAAGTGGAACAAGCCAGACATAACTCAAGGAATGAATGAGCGCAAATGGCAAGCTAAGCAAAAATATGGCAATGAATCGGCGAATCTTAATTGAGTATGCCAGTGCTAGGGGCGTTTTTAAAATTCGCTCACAGGCACCCACATGATTAATCAACTCAGCCCGCTCTCGATCAATTTGTAGAAATACAAACCTATCCATATCATGTTTTTCACAGGCTTCGCGCAATAAATTAGCTATTGCAACAGCCACGGCGCTGGGCTTGTGCTCAGCCGACTGCAATTTAGCTGCCTCTTTCTCACCCAGCAAATGGCTCAATTCAGAATAACTCTTCTCGTCTCTCAAACTTTTGCGGGCAACATGCGGAAAGGCGCAGGACCAGGCTACCATTTTTTTGCGCCAATGTACGTCAGCAGGTCCATAAGAGAAAGCCATGATTACCAGGTTGCGTGACTGGTTGACAATACCTCCCCACAATTTTCGTGCCTCCCACCAGCGCTCATAGCCGGAATTTGTCCGGAGCACCAACAACAATCCCAGGGCAGCGCCTACCATCTCGTAGGGCGCCACAGAAAGAGCCAGGCGGAAATGGAAGAACTTTTCAACAAACGCCTCAAGAAAGCAGATAGCTGTGGCAATTATGCCAATCAACAATACGTTTGGCAGCACATGTGGGGTAATTGAACCCTGAAGAGCCGTAGCTTGTTGCCAAAATTGTTCAGTTGTACTTTTGTCAAAATTACATAAGGCTTGTTGCTGCAAGTCTTGGTCTTCTTTCGTTAGCAACATTAGACACCTCCGTCAGTGGTATGAATTGTCCCGATTCCCTAAGACCAAATACGGCGCGCTTTTTTTACGGCTGATTGGAATTCAACAATTTCTTCCTTGTGAGGACCGACAAACCTCAGCCCATCAAGCACCCAGGCGGCAATTTCTGGTTGACGCAGGTGATAAAAAACACTTCGTCCCTGTTTTCGCTCCACTATAAGCCGGTGAGCTCTAAGTACTGAAAGATGCTGCGAGACCCCGGAAGCGCTAATCTGTAAAATTGCCGCCAGCGAGCTGACATCTTTCTCGCCGTCATGTAATTCCTCAATAATGCGAATTCTCTGATGATGCGCAAGGACACCAAACAATTCGGCCAGCTCTTTTGTAATCAATCCCCTGTAAGGCATGTGTTCATACTTCCTTATATTCAAATACTTGAATATATTAACATCTGAATAGATTGTAACACAAATGATTTCGAGAAGTAAGATGATCTTTGCATCTATGTGATGACCAAGCGGTTCACCGCTAATGGCAGTTTCCGGTCTTATAAATTGCAGTGGTGTAGCGATTGCGCCTGCTGTTGCGGATGCAGGTGCAAAGGATCCTTACCGCCTATCTATTTCGCAGAGTGAGACTCGCACTGGTTTAATCTGCCAAATGTGCCGGCAGTACTCAAGAACCGAGCGATCGGAGGAGAACTTGCCCATGCGGGCAACGTTCAGTATGGACATGCGTGTCCATTGCTCTTGATCAAGATAGGCCTTGCTTACTTTGTCCTGACAGTCAATGTAGGATTGATAGTCTGCCAGCAGCATGAAATCATCCGTGGATAAAAGCGAATCCACCAGTGGAGTGAACAGATGCGGGTCGCCCTTTGAGAAGTATCCTGAGGATATTTGATCAATTGCCAATTTCAACTCTGCGTTTTGCTGGTAGTATTCGTAAGGCTTATAACCACGTGACCTAAGGTCGAAGACCTGCTCGGCTGTCAGTCCAAACAAGAAGAAATTATCTTCTCCAACCTCTTCACGCATCTCGATGTTTGCACCATCGAGTGTGCCGATTGTAATAGCCCCATTCAAGCCGAACTTCATGTTCCCTGTGCCTGAGGCTTCTTTGCCGGCCGTGGAAATCTGCTCGGAGAGATCGGCTGCGGGATATACGCGTTGTCCCAGGG
>SBAT01000438.1 GCA_005240105.1 Chloroflexota bacterium | reverse complement strand
GTTGCTGTGGGAACAATTACTTATATATCTCGTCGAATTTTTAAATACGCGGCAGGGGACTGGAAAGTGAAATCGTTCGTTTTGGCAGTCGGGCTTATTTTTAGCGTAACCGTCAGTAAGGGTTATGCAGCGCCGGATTGTAGTGCGGTTGAAGGGAATTGCCAGCCGCAGTCGTGTCATACGGAAAGTCACGCCTGTTCCGGTGCCTCTTGCACAAGCGGGTGTTGTGGCACAAAGCCTTTGCAGGGACGGGTTTCCACGGATCTTGCAGCGCGTTTGTCGGCAGGTACCGAAGCCATCCGGCGCGGGCAATTGGAGACGGCTGCCAATTGTTATCAATATGTCCTTCGGCAAGATCCGCATAATGCAGAGGCGCTTTATGGGACGGGATATTTGGCCCAACAGAATGGCCAGCTTCCGCATGCTTTGTTTTTCTATCGCATGGCTGCGGTAAATGATCCAGGAAATGGAAACTATCGCGCCGCTCTTCATGCTGTCCAAAGGCAGATGAATATACCGGTTGTGCCGGTGAATATGCCGGCTCGTCCGGTTACCGCGCTGACTGCGCCGGCTCCTGCCCCGCCATGTCCTAGTTTGTGCGTGGCAACGCAAAAGCAGCCCGGCAAGGCAAGCAGGTTTTTTAAGGCGGCAGCAAAAATAGGCGCTGCTGCTGCAATCGGTGCTGCGTCCTCGGGGGGACTGCATTGTCCGGTGTGCCGGATACTGAGGTGATTTAGCTATGGTGCGGCATTAGACAGATCTTGCAATCTTTGTTTGGCACCTTCGTAGTCATTTTGGGCTCTTTGCCTGGTACCAGCGTCGGCATCGTGCATCCTGTCCAGGGCGTTTTCCATGTCCTGCCGAGCGCGGGAGATACTTGCGTCTCGTTGACGGACTCGTTCATCTTCAATAGCGTCTGCCGTGGCATCCCGCGTGGGCGCGATTTCCTCTACTGGGTCAGAGATAAGCTCGGTCTGCTCCGGATGAGATCCAGATGAGGTTGTTGATTCAGTGGGACCTGTTGGTTTTGCGTCGAACCCGGCTTTCATATCAAGTCCTTCAAGTATTGCTCTCTGCTTAATCTTCTCCAGTCCTAGTGGATCGTCTTTCTTCGAAAGGGCGTTCCATATGTTGCCGAGGTCGTCATTGGTAATGTCCTTTGACTTATCCATTTTGTAGGGCTGCTTTTTAGGTTTGACAGTTGCCCCTATCGAATATGGACCGGATTCCTTGCCGGTTATTTGAATGTCGGCTTTGTATGGTTCCTCTTGAGCAAACGCAGTACCAGCGGCTATTAGCCAAGTTGCCGCCAAAATAACTTTATTGACTTTCATTAGATTAAACCCCGCCCGAATGAAGGTCTGAATATTTTTCGATCATACACCTGGGCAGCTATAATGTTTGGTCTATGAAGCGGGTTTTGGCATTACTGCTGATTGTTTCGTTACTTGTCGTCGGATTGGCGGCATGGTTTAACATTGCGCTACATGAAAAGGTCGCGCATGGGCACAGCGGCGATTTCGTCCAGGTCGCTCCTGGTTTAGCTCCCGGCGATGCAATTGCGGAATTGGGCAAGGCGGGAGTTGTTCGGCATCCGCGACTTTTGTATGCATACATTAAGTGGAAGCATATGGGGAGACTTATAAAAGCGGGCGATTATAAATTTGCCTCGCCGATATCGGCGCTTGAGGTCCTTGAGCAACTTCAGCAGGGTGGAACAAGCGCCAATAAGTTAACAGTGGTGGAAGGTTGGAATCGTTTTGACATTGCCCGCGCGATGGCATCGATATCATCACTGCATCTGAAGAATGAAAGGGATGCTTTAGCCTATTTGAGCAAGATATCTCTGATTAAGGATATCGACCCAACTGCGCGCAACCTGGAAGGATATCTTTATCCGGAGACTTACCTTGTGTATCTAACAACAAAGCCTGAAGAATTAGTAGACAAAATGGTTGGACAATTTCGCGATGTATGGAAAAACAAGTTAGCACGCAAAGCAGCGAAGGCAAAATTGTCGCCCCACGATGCTGTAACGATGGCCTCCATTATTGAAACTGAAGCGAAACTCAAGGGAGAGCGTCCGCTAATTGCTTCGGTTCTATACAATCGTTTGAAAAAGAATATGGCGTTGGGCATGGACTCGACAGTCGTGTATGCATCTCAGCTAGCTAATAAGTGGCGCGATGATGGTCGTGTGTACCAGAGCGACTTGGATTTGGATTCACCGTATAACACCCGCATGTACAAAGGCTTGCCACCCGGACCTGTGTCATCGCCCGGCTTACCTTCTCTGGAAGCTGCCATATCTCCTGCGCAAACAACCTACTTGTATTACGTCCGCGACCCGAATAAAAACAACGGCGCCCACAACTTCTACAGCGACGAAGCCGGCTTCACCCGCGGCGTCGAAGCCTTGCGTGCGTGGGAGCGGAAGCAGGGACGGAAGTAGTTTCTGTCGTTCCGACCAAGGTTGGGTGGTCGGCACGACCACCATTGTTGTTATGGCTATCCCGTGACTTTGTCATTCCCATTTTTGTCATTTCGACCGGAGCGTGCCAAAGGCACGCGAAGTGGAGAAAGCTGCCGCACTGGATAGACGTTTGGGTTGACCAAGTCGAACTTGATACCCCACGGAAGATTTCTCCACTCCGCAGCTAAAGCTGCTTCGGTCGAAATGACAAAGGGTGCTTCGGTTCTACTTACTCCGCTTCCGATACCAGTGCGGCTCGTAGTGAGCGTTTGTCTGATTATGCACCATTTCCTGTATCTCGCCTGTATGGAAGAAGTACGGGTACTGCAACGCCGGACGGCTCAGCTCCTCCAACTCTTTCGACAGTGCTTCCGGAATCTCAAATTCCAAGGCGGAAATATTGTCTTCCAGTTGCTTCATCTTCGTAGCACCAATTATCGTCGACACAACACCTGGCCGCTTCGTCACCCAGTTGAGGGCGACTTGTGCTGGAGTCCGTCCAAGGTCACCGGCGATACGCACAACAGCGTCAACGAGTTTGATGTTCTTGTCGGAGTTTGGGTCAACATACGAGTCTGTCACCCAGGTGGTAGCCATGCGTCCGTCACCGGATAATTTACCATCAGCTCCACGCTTGTATTTGCCGGTCAAGAGTCCGTTAGCCAGTGGGCTCCAGGGCAGAATTCCAATACCCATTTCTAAGGCGGCATCAACGTATTCGAATTCGATGTTGCGCATCGCTAATGAGTATTCCATTTGGATGGCGGCAACTTTTGCCCAACCGCGCTCATCAGCAAGAGTCTGCGCGCGACCTAAATACCACGCCGGTGGGTTGGACAAGCCGATGTATCGCACCTTGCCGCAACGGACCAACGTATCAAGCGTGTACATCAACTCATCGGCTGGGGTAATCGTATCCCAGTTGTGCATCCAATATAGATCGATGTAATCCGTACGCAAGCGCTTTAGAGAAGCGTCGCAGGATTCAATGATGTTTTTTCTGCTGTTGCCGCCGCCATTGGGATCGCCTGCGTAGGCTCCAAAAGTAAACTTCGTGGCCACAACAAGTCTGTCGCGGTTGCCGAATTTGCGTAATGCTTCGCCGACTATCGTTTCACTCTCGCCTTCTTGATATGTGTTTGCGGTATCGATGAAGTTGCCGCCGGCTTCCACAAAGCGACCAATTAACTTGTCGGCGCTTTCATCCGTTGTCCAGCCTTCACCCCAGCTCTTGCCAAATGTTCCGGCGCCCAGGCACAACGGCGAGACGCGCAGTCCAGTCCTGCCCAACGAATAGTAGGTTGCCAGGCTGGTTAATTGCTTGGATTTGTCGAGTGTTGCTGCAGATGGTGCCATGATTAATACCTCATTATTACAAGTACAATTGAAGCGAACTGAGAAATTTGTTTGCGCTATCCAAATCAGGTTGAACTTTTTTGCTCTCAACGGTGAGTTCAAAAAGTGCATCATTAATCCAATAGACTCTACCTAAACAAAGAGTGCCATCCTTCTGGCGAATTTCAAACTCTTTGCCTGGAGAATTGCCTAGAGTTATATCCTTTTGTTGGATCAACTTGCCGTCATCGCGTCTAACGGCGGAATCAACGGCCTCCGACAAATTCTTAGCTGGATCAGAAAACCATTCTTTCAAGGTTTCTGGTTCATAAGTGGTGCAAGCTACTCTATAAGTTTCTTTGTTGGCTTCATCATTAATACGTTTGCCTTCTTCCCCACAGCGAAACCAATGCTGAGTGGTTTTGATAGAAGCAGTGTTTTTCACCACGCCGTAGGCATCGGCATCTTCCGCCACTGGTTTGCCGCCTTGTTTCTCTAACGCTGCGCGTCCCGGCTCTGCTTCGTTAGGCATCATTACAGACCACTTGCTCGTTGGCGGAGTAAAGCGTTGCCAGCCAAATTGAAAAGGCACTGATACGCCTTTGGCTTCTTCAATAGCTACCTGGTAATAGACTCCATCTTTAACACCGATTGGAAACGATGTGGATGATTTGCTGTTTTCTGTTTCTGATGTTAGCTTGAGCGTGTTGGTTACAGGCAAATTGGGAATGTAGAAAAGTCCGTCGGGACCCATTACCGGTTTGTCCATGCCTGGCTCGACATTGAGAATTTCAAATTTGGTGTATTTGGTGCCGGCTGTAACATCGGCGTCCGACATGGCATCCATCATCTCTTGCATGGCGGATTTACCTTTGAGTGGATAACGCAATTTGTCTAGCGCAGCTTTGTCCTTTTCATTAACTGCCTTCATGTAGGCAGCGGCAAATTCTTGCGGTGTCTTTGGTCCGGTCGCTGCTAAAACGCCACTGGCAAAACAAACTGTGGACGCTAGCGCTATGGCGATAGAACTCTTGATGTTCATTACAGTAAATCCTCTAACTTAGATAACTTAACTTCATGGCTATAATCGACAGCGCCCAATTTCTTATTGGGCAGAACAAACTTAACAGCATCGCCCTGGCGCTTTTTGTCTTGAGTCATTGCTTCAATGATTATGCTCTTGTCGATATCAATTGGGATTTCCGTTGGCAAATGAGCTTTATTGAGCAGTTTAGTTACTCTTTCGGCTGACTTGCGATCGAGGAGTTTTTCCTTGACGGCAACTTCGCAGGCAAAGACGGTGCCAATTGATACGGCATTGCCGTGCGGGAGGGAATAGTCGAGCGCTTTTTCAATTCCATGTCCAAGTGTATGTCCCAGGTTGAGACAGCGACGAAGCCCGCCTTCT
>SBAT01000358.1 GCA_005240105.1 Chloroflexota bacterium | reverse complement strand
CTGTTCACGCTTACCAGGTGATTTGGCTTCCAGTGAAATACCGAGCATTTGGGCAACCGAAAAGGCCTTTTCCAACTCGCAAGTTGGCTTGCCTTTCTCCAGGTCAATAATGAACCTTTCACCGCAGCCACTGGCAGCAGCCAAGTCGACCTGGCGGAGGTTCTGCGCTTGCCGCGCCTCACGGATGAGCTGACCAAATTCATGGGCATTTTTGATTTTCATGACGCCCTCCACCTTACCGTACGGTAAGACTAACAAAGAAAACAGGCATTTGCAAGCCATATCTTCCCGTACGGTAAGCTATACCCTTCAAACACCTGTTTCAACCAAGCATCTTCCCGTACGGGAAGTCGATTAAAATCCCTATTTACCGGACTTTGGTCCAGGAATCGGTAGTGGTTCTGTCTTGTAGGGTATCGGTATATATTGCACTGCCGATTTCGTGCCACTCTGTTGTGGATAGAGGTCCATCAATTCATAGATTTCGGCGGGCAGACCGGTTACAACCGGCAATCCCATATCACGGGCATCTTCATAGGTAATTGGATAGTCGTGAGTCCAAATGCCGGAAACTAGACTTTCAGCAATTTTCGGCACCATTGCCGGATCAACTTTTGGTTTTGGCACATTGTCCAACAAGACTTTTCTGACCAGAGCTTCTACTTGTCGCAAGGCTTTGTTAGCAACGTCTGCGTAGATCAAAAACTGCTCGGAAATTTTGTCTACTGACTTTGCCTCAATTACCTTAAGCAAACTAACAGCCGGGTATTCACCAATTTGCGGATCAATGGGCCCAAGCACTGCATTTTCGTCCATGACAATTTCGTCTGCCGAAAGGGCAATTAGTGTTCCACCGGACATGGCATAGTGCGGCACATAGACAGTAACCTTAGCGCGATGACGGCAAAGAGCCGTAGCAATTTGTTGAGCAGCTAATACTAACCCGCCAGGCGTGTGCAAAATAAGGTCAATAGGCATATCTGACGGCGTCAAGTGAATAGCCCGCAAAATGCGCTCCGAATCCTCAATGCTTATATATTTAGCCACAGGAAAGCCAAGTATACTCATCGTTTCTTGACGATGAATCAAAGCAATTACTCGACTGCTTCGCTCTTTCTCCATCTTGGTCATTAGAGAATTGCGTCTAACTTCCTGCATAGATTGAGCAATCATAGGCATGATCATCGCAACAATGATAAAAACCCACAGGATATCAGTCATCTTTATTCCTCTTAACTAAACGGCGGCACAATATAAAGCTGAATTGCACGGCGCAGAAGTAAATAAGCGCTCTGAAGGCGCTCCTTTCAACGGACGGTGTATAACATCTTCTCGGCTTCGGACAGCTACAAGCAGACCCAATGAACGGTGTTTTTCAATTACAGTAATGCTGTCTTCAAAACTCTCTTCAACAATCAGTTCTTCATGTTTAATGGCTAACGTTTCAAGAACTGCCGCAGCTTCTTTAAGAATGTCCTCCGAAGATTTTGTCGGATTTGCCTCAATTGCTGGGTTATTCATCTGGAAAATATTTCCACTGGCCGCGTGCATCCAACCAAGTTTTGACGATGCCAGCAAAATATCCATCTTGCCTGCAACCAGCGGAGCCAATAGTTTTAAACACTTTGTTGATTCTGCCGAACCATCAACTAGAAATGCACAGGTCGGTTTGGCGTCATCGGCAACCTGATCGCTCTTCACATTTCTGGCTAGGATTAACAGTACCTCGTATTCCACCTGCAGTAGCTGGCTGGTAATAGTGGAATCAAGCATCATATCCTTGGGTGAGTGCTTACCCGGTGTGGTGACAATAGCCGGCATCTGATTGATTTCTGCCAATGCCTTAATTTCAGAGCCAGGGCTACCATGTTGAATACGAATCTCAACTTTGGCACCCGCCTGCTCAAATTTCTTCCCTAGAAATTCCAGGAGCACTTGCGACTCGGCCGCGGCCATTTCCGGATAGGTCTCTTCAATTCGTCCGGTCTTATCACTCATCACCAAGTCGCCGGACGGCACATCCACGACATGCAAAAGCGTAACTGTGCACTTGGACAAATTAAAGAACTTAATTGCCAGATCAACGGCGCGCTGTGAATGTGGCTTGCCATCAAATGGCAATAAAATGTTCATTATGACTTATTGGATTTCGACGATTTACCTTTGGGTGACTTGCCACCTGGTGTTTCCGAGTCTTCGCCATTTTCCACCATAGATAAGTTGATGCCGCGGCTAGCCAATTCAGCCAGATACAACTTAACCGGTACATGGATTTCTTGTGCGAGCACTCCCTTTTCCTCAATGTCACCACGAGCAATCATTTGGGCCACGATAGAAAGCGGGAAAGCATTCATGCGAGCAGAAGCGAGAATTCCGGCACCCTGATCCATGTAGTCCATACATTCCCAAACCATTTCAACTGGCTTGTCGTTCTTAAGTCCAGCAACCGTTACACGTACCAAAACAACATCCGGCTCAGTTGGTGCATGTTGATCTATCAATTTGCCAAGCAATGCACGCGGCGCAACCGCTGTCCCATCAACCTTCATCTCCGACGTAGAGAAAAGACCCAGATCGCGCAGCAGTCTCACTTGCGAGCTGTAACCTGGATAATGCAGCATCTTAAAATCAAGGTTCTGTACTTTGCCAGCCATTGTCCATACCAAGCGAGACATACCGCCGGAAGTATTAAATGCTTCCAGATGGCCAAACGGTTGAGGAAATTCAATTGATTCCACTTCCGAAACTGCCGGCAAGCGAAGCATTTTGCCGTCACGAATGAGAGTAGTATCTTCCACAAATTCGTTAATCAAACGTTCACTAGAAATAATTGGGGTGGCAGACAGCTCAACATGCGATTCAACCGGCAAAGATCCAACCAGGAAACGCACCTGATAAACATCCATCTCCTGCAAAGCCGTTGCCGCCAGAATAGACACCATGCCAGGAGCAAGTCCGGCACCAGGGATAATTGCCACACCGGCATTCTTTGCCACTTCATCTAGAAGAAACTGCTTGCGAAGCTCTTCTTCATCGCCACCAAGATCGCAATAATCACAGCCTGACTCCAATGCAAGTTTGGCAAACTCGTAGTTGTGTTTTGGCGACAAACAGCTGATAACAACATCCGAGCGGGACATCAAGCCTTTGACGTCATCCAAGCGAGCAATGTCTAAAGCACAAGGAACAATTCGTTTATCAACAAAGTGCTCCATCGCCCGATGCAAATTGTCGACATCCTCGTCGGCCCAGAAAATCTCGTCAATTTTGGGACTGCGTACAAGGTCATATACAACCGCGTAGCCAAACTGGTTTGCGCCTAAAACCAAATAATTCACGGTGATTTCCTTCCTTCGCTTGCCCTAGTAAGTAGAACGTCTTTTGCCGCCATCAACACAAATGGTCGAACCTGTAATGTAAGCTGCCGGCTGAGAAGCCAGAAAAGCAATGGTGGCACCCATTTCTTCCGGTGTTCCCAGGCGTTTGGCTGGAATTGATCTCAGATAGTCCTGCAGATAGTCTTCCTTAGTGCCGCCCTTTTCCTTCATCAAGGCGTTCACTCGCTCTTCCGTGCGATCTGTATAGATAACGCCGGGTGCGACGCAATTGACTGTGATGTTTTCTGCTGCCACTTCATCGGCTAAAGTCTTGAGCATGGCAGTAACAGCCGAACGCATGGCATTGGACACAGCAATTGTGCCAATTGGTTCCATTACGCTTAGAGACGTGACCGTCACTATCCTGCCCCACTTGTTCTTTTTCATACCTGGAAGAAACGCTTCGTTTAAGTGGACAACGCTTTCAAATAACTGATCAAAGCCCTTCCGCCAGTCTGCCAGTTGCGTTTCCTGAACAATCGATGGCTTTGGTCCGCCAACATTATGAACAAGAATGTCAATAGATGAAAAACGCTCCTGAACTCCTTTGACTAAGTTTTCACGAGAATCCTTATTTGTCAAATCTGCCGGCATAAAATGGACCTTTTTGTCGGTCAGTTTGCCTATTTCATCGGCTGCCGCTTTCAACTCATCTTCGCCACGAGCACAAAGAAATAACTCCACCCCTGCCTCGGCCAGCGACTTGGCTGCTGCTTTACCAATTCCTTTTGATGCCGCGCAGACCAGTGCTTTTTTGCCGGAGATGCCAAGGTCCATGTTTTCATCCTTTGTAGCGGTAACAAATAGTTTTTGCCTCGGAGAAAAAGTCCAGGCTCCAGCGCCCTCCTTCTCGGCCGATGCCGGAAGACTTCATGCCACCAAAAGCAGTTCTTAGATCGCGGGCAAACCAGCAATTGACCCATACTGTACCCATGCGAATGTGTCGCGAGACTCTATGGCAGGTGTCGACGTTGGAACTCCAGATGCTCGCCGACAGACCATAGGGCGTATCATTGACCATATCAATGACCTCTTCCTCTTCTTCAAAGGAAACAATCGGCAGAACCGGTCCAAAAATTTCTTCCTGGCAGAGAGGCGATTTGTTATCTAAGTCAACAAAAACTGCCGGGGTAAGAAACAGCCCTTTGGGAATTTCCTTCAGACGTTCGCCACCAGTGACCAACTTTGCCTTTTTCTTCCCTAGAGCTAAATATTTTTCGACCTTGTCGAAATGCTCTTTGCTAACGAGAGATCCCATTTGGGTTTGTCGATCCAATGGATCACCAACTTTGATTTGCTCAACTTCGGCAACAATTTGTTCGACTACGCGATCAAAAATACTTTTGTGAACATACAAGCGCGAACCGGCCAAACAAATTTGTCCCTGATTGCGAAAGGCGGCTCTAATTGCTGTCGGTATTGCTTCATCCAAATCAGCATCGGCAAAAAGTACTGTTGCTCCTTTACCGCCAAGTTCAAAAGAAACTTTCTTCAAAGACTTCGAAGCCGCCGCCATAATT
>SBAT01000016.1 GCA_005240105.1 Chloroflexota bacterium | reverse complement strand
GTTTCGAGTTGTGCGCGCGCTGGAAGTGTTCAAGGTATTGGGTAAGCCGTTTTCCGAAGTAGCTAGTCGTGTAGATCCGCCTTACGACACGATTTGGATAGGTCTGAATGCCAACGATCGGGCATTTCTGTACAAGCGAATTACAGATAGGTTTGCCGAGCAAGTGGCGCAAGGCATGGTAGAAGAGGTGGAGAGTCTCTATAAAAAATGGGGCGATGCACGCAGTTTGACTAACACCGTCAACTATCAGGAAATTTTGCTCTACGTCAAAGGTGAGCTCACGAGGGAAGCGGCTCTGGAAATGGCTTTGCGTCGTAATTGCCAGCTTGCACGTAAGCAGCTGATTTGGTTCCGTGCCAATGAAGAAATTAAGTGGTTTGCTATTGATGAAGACATAAATCAAATGACGGAGAATGTGGTCAATTACGTCAAAGCCAGATTATAACTAGGTTCTAATATCATGGCATTCTTACGTATTACACTCTGGACATTGAAAGTATCCGATGTATACTCGTCTGGTTTGGTTAGGGGATACTCTCAGTCCGATGGCAAAACCAGGACTTACACTCATTCAAGACGTGGAGCTGCCCTTCAGTAAGGGTCTGCTTTCGGCAAAGATGTGGCGCTCTGATAAGGCGCTTGGTAAAGTCGTTGTCGGAGTGCCGGAATTGGGACTGCATTGCTACGGGGATTCCCAGCCGGAAGCTGGATTTAGACTGTTTTCGGCACTGCTTAAGTATTACGGGCAGTTGAAGGAAAATAAGAGCAAGCTTTCTGATAAGGGCATTAAGCATTTGGAATTGCTAACTGCCTGGGTTCAGTCTATTGAGAGCCGTCTTACGGAGCGCTCTGAAGTCGGTCAGGTAGTCGCTCTTAGAAGATAAGAGGACAGATTTAATCTAGTTATTGAACTTTTTGACCCCCTCGTACGTCTTTAAGATATGGGGCGGTTTTTGCTACTTTTGGGGCTGGCTTTAGTCAGCGTGTTAGGCGCAGAAGCGTCTGAGTTGCCTATTAAGTATGTTGGCAACAGCTATTCTCAAAAATTTCATCGCCCGTCCTGCCCATTTGCTCAAGTTATGTACAGGCGCAGGCGTCTTGATTTTCACTTCCGGCATGAAGCGACAGACAGAGGCTTTAGCCCTTGTTGCTGGTGTTTGCCGAAGCGCTGGAAACATCTAGAAGGGCGCCTGTTGACGGTCTCATGGGAAATCCACGAATTGACCAATGTCCAAGCTGCCCATATTCTAATTACTAACTAAATTGCTTGGAGTCTTGCTCAATGGGTGATGGACCTAATGCCGGTGCCGGTGATGGTAATAAATACCGCCGTATAGACGAGATGCCCTGGCCGGAAGGTCCAGAGACAATACCGAAACGATACGCTCCCAATGGACAACCGTTAAATGCTCTTGATGCACAGCGTGAGCCTTCGTATCCGGATCAACTTAATTCGCCATTTCTCCCGGTGCCGGCAGCTCCCTATGGGGCCGACAGACCGGCACTGGATGTCTCGGAGAGCTTTAGACAACTTACTCCACTAGAAAACACAATTAAGAAAGCTGATCCTTCCGCACCCCTGCACGGACCATTCCCAACTCCGGCAGAGGTTCATGCACAAACTGGAAGGTTTTGGAATACGAATTTCGATATGGCTCAGCTGGCTTGGCATGGCTACAACCTATGGCCACATAAACCTTGGCCGGCACTGCCAAAGATGTTTCCCATGTGGCCTTTAAGTTCGCAGAATACGCATGCTAACTGGAAGAATCTAACCAACGCGAAGTTGATGAGTCCCGTGACGCAAAAGTTTGCACCAATAGGAATAGCTGGCGTAGCCTTTGCGGTCGAGACTCAAATTGATAAGGCTTTTGATCTGGATAAGACCGAATTTCAAACTGGACGAATTTTTATGGATTACTTTGGACCGTCAATAGCTTTAAGTTCACGTCCATGGCTTAAAAATTGGTTGGTGAAAGGTGTGTGCATGATTGGCACTCACACGGCAGGTAGGCTGTTTGATAAGTTTACCGAGACGCCAATCAAGAAATTCATGCGCACTGGTGACGAGTAAGAATTAGGCGTCAGGCTCCATTGTTGCTGTCAGTCCTTCTTGTTTGAGCAATTCGTAGTAAAGTTCAGCCACTTCTTTTGGACCGCACCAGACGGTAGCGGCACCCTCGTTGTGGACTTGATTGGTTAGGTTCCAGGCTTTATCCGAGTTCATGGCCGGAATATGTTTCATGAGGCAGCGTGCCACATGCTCAAAAGTGTTGTGATCATCGTTAAGTAAAATGACTCGGTAGTTGGGGTATGTTTCTGTGTCCCTGTCCCCAATTTTTGGTTTTTTCTCTAGGACTTGTTGTCCCTGACCCTCACCCATTTCTATTTTGAACTCCTGGACATTAGGCATCCTTGTCGGCAGTTTCTATATACCCGTTACAATTTATGTATTCTAGTGAGGGTATGTAATGGGATACATAATTTAAATTGAGTGGTATATGGTGGCAAGAAAGGGACTTTCATGGCTACTGATAAATCAGCAACGATACTCCTGGATTTCATTAGGGATTCCGTTGGCTTTGTGTTTGACCGAACCAGCAAGCCGGAAAAATACCTTGGTCAGGTTAGCTTAATTACGCCCAATCAGGTGTCCACCTCGGCAAGCGCAGTTTTTCAGTATGTCGATTTCCCTGGTGCCCTTGAACTGAGATTCCCTCATCCCGGCATCAAGTTGGGTGTCAAATTCGTTCATTTGCATCCAGGCTTCAACCAACGCGATGCCTATAATAATTACCTCTCGCTGGCCAGTTTGCCATTTGAGAAACCAATCCTCCTGGGAAATGACATTGCCAGCCTGACCATCGATCCTGAGATTGCACCAATTAGTCCGGAAAAACTTGCTCAATTAAATTCCAATATAGTTGTCCCATTATCGGTCACCGGCACGGACGTGTCAGGAACTGTTTCTCCTAATGACGTGGCTTCGGTTCTGGAAATTGTGTTGGCAACTGGAAAACCTGGGACTCTAACTTTGTTTGACATGCGCAACCGACCAATTGCTAGATTGCTCTATGCACCGGGACGCATTGCTAAAGTTGTCTATGAACAGCTAATAGGCGAGATGGGATTATTTGAAGCGGTTTACAGAGGACGTTCTGGTAGCTTCTTGTTTCAGTCTCAAAGCGATTTTTCATTTGAAGGCATTCCCGATGTGCAAATGGATACAACGGCAATGCTCTCGGAAGCTAAGCGGCGTGCGGCGGAGCTTCCGCAAATTGTCATTGCTAATGGTGGCAATGATGCCCGCTATGTGCGAATGGTTAACCAGTATGACCCAAGCAAAATAAATCCGAACCTGCATTGGGTCGTAGAAAGAATTTGGCATAGTATTGATAGTTTCATTACTACGGACAAACTTGGAGAGCGCATCGGTGCTGACACCTACACAGCGCTTTGGGGATTGCATGAATTGCACAGTCTGGGACTGGTGCAGGCAACGCAAGCAAGGCAGTTTAGTTTGAGCGGACAATTAGGTGCACCTATTGTTGGTGGACCGGAAGTAAACGTTTGGGACCCGATATTTGGATTCTATCTTGATCCCCTTTCCGGCAGACCAATAGTGCAGGAGGGTAATTTTTTTGGGCTTAATCCGTTGAAGGATGCGCAAGTAATGTTGCACACAGTTGCTATCCCTAACAACTGTCAGGGCGCAATCTTGCTAAAGGACAACAAGCTTGTAGGCGTTCACAATGCGCCTTGGGTATTGCAGCCAGGACAGGCTCCGCCACCTGTCAAACTGTATCAAATGACGTCATTTAACTTGTTGGCGGAAATTGGTGGCAAGAGAGAAATGCTTGTCCCTCCGGAGCCAATTGAAGTTTCAGCATCTCAGTCTGCTGCTGAGAAAGAATCTACTGCTGCTTTGGCGCGTAGCTCCATACGTAAGCGTATGTCGGAAGATTTTGGTGATCCGTCTGTTCCTCCAGTGCCGTCTGCGGATAGTAGTAAGCTCAGAGGGATGGAAACTCCGAATAAGCTGACCAAGAAGCAGTTGCTTATAGGCGGAGTCATTCTTGGTTTGATTGGTTTAGTCATGGTTGTGTTTGGTTCAATGAAACCAAGCGAGGCGCCGAAGGAAGCTGTGGCGGTTCAGGAACCGGCAAAAGGTGGAGTTAAGGATGATCAGGCAGCCGGACAAAGTAATGAGGACAGTGAGAAAGCAGCCGAGATAGCAGTTAAATACGCAAATTTCAGCAAATTCCCGCCACCTGGTTTTAGCTTTGAGAATACGAGCAAATTGACAGGTGACTTGCCGTCATTTTCACTTGTTTCTGAGCGTCAAAATCAACGAGTAATGATTGTAGTGTGGAACAACACGGGCCCTGTTAAGGATCTCGGATTGTTATTGAATAGAGTACCGTACTCAGGTTTCGCTACTCCTGCCTACCTAAAGGACATCACCGTGGATAGGGGACAGTCGTATGTGGAAAACGACACAATGCACTGGTTTGTCGGTCGCTACTATCATAGCGACGATAACAAAATACAAGAGATGATGCTCATCGGAGCATACCGTCATCCCAAGGACACCACAAAAGCCATAGTTGTTTTTGCCAGACCTTATGTCAAACAAGGAAATTTTGATTTCCGGACGAGTCTCTGGTTAATCGATAGCATGACTCAACACCAGGCCACGGCATCGGAAAGAAAACTAGAAGACGAAGCGGAAGCAGAGCGGCAGGCTGGCGCAGAACCAACTACTGAGATTGAAGAAAAGGCACCGGCTCCTAAGCCGGCCGCCGAGTAAGCTAGACTTTCAACACTACCTTGCCAAAGTGCTCTCCTGCGCTCACATATTCGTGGGCTTCAGCGGCCTTGTCCAGGCTCATTACGCGATCTATTACCGGTTTCAATTGTCCCGAGGCTATGTGAGGCAAAAGTTCGCGTATAAATGTCTTATTGACTGCAATTTTTTCTGCCAGGGGTCTTCCTCTCAATGTCGTGCCTCTGATTTGCAGGCGTTTACTCAAGAGAGCTGCCAAACTTATTTCAGTTTTTGAGCCGGCTAGTAGACCGACTACAACAATGCGGCCTTTGTAGGACATGCAGGCAACATCTTCAGCTACATAATTGCCACCGACCAATTCCAGCACGACATCGACGCCCCTGTTGTCCGTTGCTTCAAGGACAAGTTTTGACAAGGAAGTATCCTTCACTAAGAGGACTTTTTTCAACCCTAATTTAACTGCCTGTTCTAGCTTGTCCTCAGTACGGCTGCTGCCAATTGAAAGGGCACCAATAACAGATGCTATTTGAACAGCTGCTGTGCCTACACCACTACCAACTGCGTTAATCAAGACAGTCTCGCCTGAGGATAAACCGCATTGACTAACCATGGCATCGTAGGCAGTTATGTAAGCCTCAGGAATGGCTGCTGCCTCCTCGTAGGATAAGTTATGCGGAATGGGCGCAACCGTTTGAGCGTCCACGACGATGTAGTCTGCGTAAGAACCGCTGCCAACAAGACCAAAGACTCGCTCTCCTGGCGCAAGTCCTCTGACGTCCGGTCCAACCTTATCGATAACCCCGGCATATTCCAGTCCTGGAATGTCAGATGGACAATTTGCCGGAGCCGGATAAAGCCCGCGTCTCTGCAAGATATCAGCCTGATTTACAGCTGTTGCTTGAACGGCCACTCGCACTTCGTTGCCTTCAGGCTCAGGAGTAGCAACCTCGGTATATTTTAGAACTTCCGGACCACCGGGCTTTGTTATTACAATTGCTTTCATTTAGACCGCCTCTATTTTTGCTCCGGTGAAATAGTGCTCTAAGATTTGCTTGTATGTTTTTCCTTGTGTGGCTAGGCCCTGGGCTCCATGTTGTTGTAGCCCCACGCCATGTCCCCAGCCAAAGCCGGAGACGGTAAGTTCGGCGAGCAGTCCAAGATTGTTGCGCTTGTAATCGAAGAAGATGCGTGCGCTCATTAAACGTGAAATGCTTAACTCGGGATTTTTAAATAGACTGCGGATAACGAGCTCTTTTTTTATGATCCAGGGTCCGGTGGATGTGTGCACGGTAAGTGAAATTGCTGTCCCGGCAACCCCGCGTTTTGTGATTTCAAATTTCTCGACATGTCCAAACTTGTTTGAAGGTGGAGCGTAAATGAAGGGCGACATAAGCGGATCCTCCATCATCGTCTCCGCTACGTGATGCATGTGAGCCTCCAACTGATTGCCACTAAAGTGAAGACGCCAGCGGAATTTTGACGATGCGCCATCACAGGTGTCTGGTTTGGCTACGGCAAACAGTGTGCGCAAAGCCTTTTCGGAAGGATAGCCGGAAGGAAGTTTGCCTTCAGCAACGCCTCGTAGGTAGGCAATAGGTTTAGGTGGAAATGCACCTGTTAAGGGATCAGAGAAACAATTTTCATAATTCTCCGTATGCCCACCTGCGCAGGCACTGAATAATGCCAGTATTGGTTGATCTTCAAAGGTTAGTACTTGATTTTTGGTTTGGACTATAGCTAATTCGTGGCGTTCAGCAATGCTTCTTTGGTTACCGGCAAAATATTGGCAGCAGAGGTAAGAATCGCAGACATTGAATCCATCACCTGTGTGATCAATGCGTGGTCTTAAGGCATAGGTCCGCGCTGCTACTGCTTGCGCTTTAATTGCCTCTAAATGGTAACCGGCAGGAATTTCAGAAGAGAGAACGCCCCGTAAATACGTTTCTAAATTACAGACAACCAGGACTTGCAATTTGTCCTTATTAGCGTTGAGTTCTAGGTCGCCTCGATAATTGGGTTGAGCATTCCCTTCGCGGCTGAGACTACGAATATAGATTGCTTCATCAACAGTCGGTCTTATTCTAATTGAGCT
>SBAT01000315.1 GCA_005240105.1 Chloroflexota bacterium | reverse complement strand
GGGCAATTGTCTTTTGATCAATACCTTCGAATGCCACTGTAAGCAATTTGTTTAGCAGTTTGAGTCCCTTCAGACCTGATAGATCTTCGTTAGGTGCATAAAGCAGAATCGCCTTTTTCAAGCCGTCGACGTTGAGTGACTCGACTAAAACATTGTTCATTGCCTGCCAAACATGTCCAACTTCCTTGAAGGTCCAAAGCGCAGGCTCCGCAAATGACTTTAGAGTCTGAGTAATTCGATCTGGATCGTATTTTGCCAATCGGACAGTAAACACCTCTCTAAAGCGCTCCGAGAACTTCTGATGCAATTCGAGTAGGGTTCTCTCTCTCGACTCGTAATCCCACTCTACATCGATTTGACCTCTATAAAAATCAGAAATCAGGTCATGATCAGAGTCGACGTTTTCAGACAACAAATAGTTGATTTCATCCGACTGGAGTTTAGAGATGTCGCCGAGCCACATAATTACGAGGTCTTGCGGATTGATGCCGAAAGGAAGGTGGTGTCCGGCTGGCATCACGATGGTGCCGTAGGAGTTCGATGTGAAATGCAGGTCGTAAACCGGGTCGGAGTGGTAGCGCAGCAAAACGCGCCTGCGGAAGAAAATTGGCGTCAGAGCCCCATCCTCCTGCGGTCTCCACAGTCCGGGATAAAACATGTAATCCATTGGGGACAATTTGAACGGTGGATAAGAGCTGTAGTCCACCTCCGCTGCATCCGGTCTGAAGTTAACCGTGACGGAGCCATTTTGTTCCGCATGTTGCACAAGTTGCCTAACCATATACCGAGCGTTTCCAGGTACAGCCCACGATTTGCACTGTTCGCACCATAGTATCGGAAATCCATTCAAGAATGCTTTTGTCTGGTATACCAAATCACGGCAAACGAAGCTTCGCGGCCGCGAGCAGGTTTCGCACGCTAGCAATACATGACCTTCCCGTGTCAGTTCGGATTCAGGAATTTGCAGTGCCACCATTTGACCTCCGGAGGCTTGAACCTGTGCTTATGTCAGCGCGTCATCTGGTAAACGGTTTCCACTTATAGTCCGGCGAAGGTAGATTAAGTTGAGGCCTGCTGAAACGAACGCCGGCGAAAGGTTTGCCGTCATAAGGAACGTAGGCATTGCGGGGCACGAAGTCTCTCCCCTGTTGCGGCAAAAACGACCGGTCTGTTGAAACGAATTGCCAGAGTTTGGCAAGATCGCCGGCACTCTGTTCGATCACAGCGTCGAACATGATGCCGTTTAAGATTGGTATTTCCGGGTCTGTAGCAAAACCATGGAGATTCGATTCTTTTATGACGGCCAGCGGAAGGAACGTGGCTGCTCTTAGCTCGGCTTCACTCACTCCAAGCCGACTGGCAGCGTCCTTGCTGTTTCCCTTGATGTACGCGATAGCACGCCGTGCCTGATTAAAGGCTTTATTGGCTTCCTTGACGTGTTCGCTCTTAATGCGGTTCATGAGTAGCCATTTGAGTTGAACGATCAATGCCTGCTTTGTTTTGCGGTCAAACACGAACAGGTCAATATCGCCGCCAGGTTTGCCCGGATAGTCGACCTGGGCCTTGGCGATGAGTCCGAACTTTTCGAATCGCTCCGCCAGTTCGATCGACCACTGCTCTTCTTTTGTTTTCTTCAAGCCATCATATGTGGTGCCTTCTTTCGCGGAAGCCAGATCAAGCAGATTACGCTCGGCACTTGAATTAAGGATGATTACACTGCTGGCGGCAAGTTGCTCTTCGCCAAGCCGAAAGAAGGGAAAACACATTGCTTCCGATTTGTGCTTTTTGTCTTCTGTCTTTTTGACCAAGCTGTAGTCGTAAGTCAAGTAATCGACGATGTAACGCACGACATCGATGTTCAATCCACTGATCTCGGCGATCAGATCAGCCCATTCGTCCGGCTTGAGTATGGACACCGCAGCGTCAACGTTGGTTCCTTCTACCGTGTTAAAAATGTATCTGTGAACACCGACGATTGTTCGAAGCGCGACCCAGAAGTCGCTGAATTCCTTCGTTGTGAATTTAGACAGCGGCAGCGGCTTTGGCAATTGCCATAGTGCGCCTGAAAGATCGCGCACGTTTGGGTGCAACGCGCGCACAATTTCTCGATCAATCTTGGTGAGTACACGATGGTCAATATCTGCCAGCGACAGTTTGGCAAGGGCGTCCTGCAATTGCTTGATTGCAACTTCCGGCAACGGAACATTCGGGATCTGCTCCAATCGCCACTGCCATTGTGCGGCCTGATACTGCATCTGCTCCGGCGTGTACTTGAGCTCGATTTCACCGCTTGCGTTTTCGACGGTCTCAATTTTGTTCAACCAGAGAATACCCATCACGTCGCACATTTCCGCATACCTGCGCGCCGTCTCTATAAGTTGCGAGCACTGAGCGATGTCTTCCTTCGTGCTCTGCGGCAAGTCAGTCAAGGAATCTGCTTTTGGTAAGAGTTCGTTGATCCATTTCAAACAAAAGTGCAGAGCATCAGTTGCGATATCGAGTTCAACTTCGGCGACAGCGTCGCCCTGATTG
>SBAT01000168.1 GCA_005240105.1 Chloroflexota bacterium | reverse complement strand
GCTTGACTCTAGGCTGGATTGCAAAGCTGTGCGCGAGCTTGTGCCGCTATTCAGTGCCTTGGTGGCACTGGCGTCATCGGCAAAGTCCGGAATATTTTTTGGCTCGATGGCATGCATGGGCACCGCTGATGGTGCCGGCGCCAAACGCGGGGTGCGAGAGTCTTGCCGCCCTGCTTGAGCTTGTGTAGTTGAGATTAAAAATGAGATTGCCAGAATGCCAGCCAAAGACATTTTTGCTGAATTTTTCTGCACTGTAATTCTCCGGATGAACTAATTAATTATAGAGGAAAGCGGTTTCTCCTGCTTGAAAGTCGTGTCTAAGCGACAAGTTCTTGAGAAGGCGTGGAAGTCATGAGCGCGTTTTCTGAAAAGTTGTCCCTATTGCACGATCAAATGGTTGTCATTAAGGAGAATTTAGAAGTGCACTCGGTATGATCAATGAATTGCATTGTGTTACCCACTTTTGAGCGTGTCATGAATTACCCAATTAGCGAAGAAGAATTGATCAAAACCGGCAAAGAACTCCTGGCGTCGTCCGGAGATGAGTTTTCTTCCGTCGTCAATTTCTTGCATCAGATCCCGGAAGAGCCTCCGCTCCCTGGCGACATTGCTAATAAGGTATTGGCAGAAGTCTTTGGCGATGTGGACCATATGCCGGGGTTAGTTAAGATCCTTTCTGATGGATTGGAGAAAGTTGTACGCAAGGGAAATGTCGTCCAGTTGATCAATGAAGAAGCAGAATCCGATCCGTGGCAGGGCTATGTGGTGAAGAAGAAGCCCGTGGTGCAATTCGAGATTGAGAATAACGACGGCAAAGTTTCTTTGAAAAACGTGTCCGGATTGAGTTTTGTAGAGAATGGGCTGGAGGCTGCTCTGCAAAAGGCAACAGTAAAGGCTCCTAAACTAGAGTGCACGCTAAAGCTTGGTCTAATCCCCGTACAGCGCACAGTTGATATCGCATGAGTAAAAAGATGCAAAGAATGAAACCAGACGTAATTGCCCACCGTGGGGGCTGTGAGTGGGCGCCGGAAAATACATTGGCTGCCTTCAAGCGCAGTCTTGAATTTGGAGCCGACGGTATCGAGTTGGATGTGCAACGCTGCGCATCGGGCGAACTTGTTGTAATTCATGACGTGGAGATTTCGCGAACGACAAATGGTGCCGGATATATCAAGGAAATCACTTATCCTGAATTGCAAAGGCTGAGTGCCGGGTCCTGGTTTTCGGATGAATTTGCCTCTGAAAAAATACCCCTGCTTGAGGAAGTGCTGCAGCTTTTGGATGGTAAGTTGACTCTGCATCTGGAAATCAAAAACGCACCCGTTGAATATCCCGGCATTGAGGACGATGTCCTGGAAGTGCTTTCTTCGTACAAGTACCCAGAGGAAGTAGTGATAAGTTCCTTTGACCATCCATTGCTTAGACGCATTCACCAGAAAGCTCCGCAGCAGAAGTTGGCATTATTGGCCGATGCTTATTTTCTTGATGTTGTCGACTATGCAAAACAGATTGGAGCAACAGTCTGGCATCCAGGCTTTGGCAATCTACGCAAAGAAGCAGTGCAAGTTGCACACGATAACGGCATGCTGGTCAACACCTGGACATTGAATAAGATACGTGAATGGGCCTTTGCCTTGGCCATTGAGGTCGATGGTGTCATTACCAATGACCCGGTTGGTTTTAGTGATTTTCTTTCTCGGGCAGAGTCGATTCCGGGAATTACACACAAAAAATAACTAGTCTCTAGAACCAGTTATTGTAGATCTGGATCATGACTGCACTTCGTCCAATATCGTCTGCCGGATCGATACGATTGACGTATTGCCATTGATAGCCAAGCTCGACGCTTGTGTTCTTGCTGACATTGCGCCCGATTCCGCCATAAAGACGATTTTGATCGAAGCCGGATTTTAGATCCGTGCGCAGGGAATTCAAATTGATAAACAATTCGTTTGAACCGACCAGATACCAATTTGTTTTGCCGATGTTGTAAGTGCCACGAATACCGTGTCTGGCTCTGACGGCGCAACCGTTGATGTAGTCAAAAAGTCTTTCTTCCAAACGCGTGCGGTTTTGCAGCGTAAACTTGCCCCAGTCATTCTTGAATAAAGCCTGCTGGAAAATTCTATATTCATTGCCTATGGAAAGGTCAGGTACTCTGTAATTGCTTACCCAGCAAAATCCATGGTAGATGTATCCGTTGCGCATGAACCTGTAACCCAATGCCGGTCGAACAAGCAATTGATCAAATGTCTGTACGTTATTGTTGATCCGCGGGTTTGCTTCAAAATAGCCCCACCAGCGCCCTCGAATGGGAGCATTGAAAAAAATTGGTGACCAAAGACCCCAGTCTTTTTCGACGCCCTGGGCTTGGGCAGCAGGAGCTGTCAAGTCGAAGAGGGCAACCTGGGCGAGAAGCAGGCAAGCTGCTTTAGCAGCCAGACCCAAGTGATTCTTGCTGGAGGTTTTGAAACCCATGCTGATATTGTACGTGACGGCAATAAATACTAGAAGTGAATTTTCTTCAGTCCGTCTTCGGCTTTCTTTGCCACATCCGAATTGGGATGGATCCTTATTACTTCTTTGTAGTCGAGCCTGGCAAGCGGATAGTCGCGCAGCATTACGTGGACAACGGCCCTTAAATAAAGAGCTTGAGCATCGTTGTGATGCCCCTTCAGATATTTGTTGAGCGTAGCCAGGGACTCGTGGTACTTCTTCGTGTTCAGGTAGAAAATTGCTTCCTTGAGGGGATGATAGCCGGTTTGGTTGCTGCCTGGTTTTGACTGGTGGTGAGTATGTTCTTTTGATGCCTCATCTTCTTGTTCTGCAGCTTCTTTGGCTTTTTCCTCTTCGCTTTTTTCGTCAGATGCTTTGCCCGATTCGTCCTTGCCTTCTTTGGCGTCTTGTTCTTCTTTAGCCTTTTCCTCAGCCTTCTTCTCGTCTTCAGCCTTTTTCTCGTCTTCGGCTTTCTTCTCGTCGGATTCAGCCTTGGGCTCCGGTGATTTCTTTTCCTCTTCCGGTTTCTTTTCTTCTACTTCTTTCTTTTCTTCTTCAGGCTTTTTCTCGTCCTCTACTTTCTTTTCTTCCTCGGCCTTTTTTTCTTCCGCAGAGACTGGTTCTTTGTCCTTTTCCTCTGGGGTGTCGGAGCCTTTCAAGCCACCAAGCGGATTGGTTCCGCTGATTGGTTGATTGTCGTCTTTCTCTTCTTTGGCGGTTTCACTATCTGGTTTGATTGACTCATCCATCAAGGCTGCACGATTTACCGTTTGGTATCCATTGCCTTCGAAGTTGTTGTAATGTTCAGCCAGTGCCTGTACATCCCTCGAGGTCAGCTGTTTTGTTTCTTGTACGTCGCGAGCGTTAAATCCATATACGCCGGCGGCCATCATGTCATTGGGATTGGACAAGTGCGGTAGGCCAAGCACGTGACCAAGCTCGTGTGTACACACTGCTTCCAGCATTCTAATTTGTTCTTCAAGCATTCCCTCGTATGCCGGCGACGATCTGGACGGAATTGGTGTACTGTCAGCCAGCTTATCTGTAGTGAGCCAAATATGAGCTTTGGAAAGGACAGGATTATTGTCACGGAGTTTGCTTGTCCATGCCAAACCAAGAGCTCTATAAAGATCTGATGTCCAGTGAATATGAATCTGGGCAGGGATTGGATCGCCAGGTACGCTGGCCATATTTTCTTGCATGCGAAGCAGGATGGGCTTGGCGTCGTCCAGATCTTTCCAGGCAGCTTCTGCCATTGAGTCAGTGCCATCAATGATGAATGAAATATTGTCGTTAGAAGCGGATGTCCAGGCGCTTAAAGCTTTCGCTACCACATCACGCATTTCACTGCGGTATCCTCTCACGCCGTCGCCACTGTCTATGTAGACGTGTAGAGGCATGCGGCGTAAATTCCACCAACCTAAACCGGCTTCACCGAAGGACGACTCAATTGGGAAGTATTTATTGTTTTCTTCTACCTTTTGCGCTTTTGTAATTCTGCCTAAGCGACCAGTAGCATTTTTTGCTTGTTTGCTGCGAGGATAGTAATCAATTACATGTTGATAGAAGTCTGCAGCTGCTTGTAAGTCGCCCATAGCTTCGTTGGCAATTCCACTTCCGAGGAGAGCTTGCGCATTTGTATCGTCCTTGATAAGCACGTTTTGATATATTGTCAGAGCATTTGAATGTTTGCCCATGCCCACATAGAGCTCAGCCAAAGTTAACTGGTTTTCCACTGTGTCTTGAATCGCAATTAGGGCGAGCAGTTCACTCTCTGCTTCGTTGAAGCGATGCAAGCGAGTGTTTACTATGGCCAGATTACGTCTGACGTTTGGGTCCTTTGGGTTGAGATCGCGTGCTTCTGTGAATGCATCAAGGGCTGCCGGGAGATCTCCGCTGCGGTAATGATCGACACCCTTGTTGAAGCTGTCTACATAGCCGTCTGCTAGAGCCGCATTAGGCGCGGCTAAGGATAGGAATAATGCAAAGCAAAGTGCAGGTTTAACCAAGCAGAACCAGTTTGTCCTCCACTGGCTCCGGCTGTATGCGACGACGCGCCAATGCCGCCCTGCTTCGTTTTGTGTTACTTTCACCTAAGTCCGGTCCCGATCTGGTAAGTATTTCTATTCTAACTGCCTTTTACAGATCCGGACTAGCCGCCCTTTTTTACAGGTTGCTTCTGGCTCAACATCTTTTCCACTTCCATAGCGAAGGTCAGGTAAGGCAGAAGTGAGTAGCTGACCATAGATAGGTCGACTAAATGCCTGCCTGTATGGGCTTGCAATTCGCCCATCAATTCAAATTGGCTTCTATCCGGGATTACTGTGCGAAAGACAGCGAAGTCTTCTTCAAGCGTGCGCAGTCGCTGCTCCAGTTCGACCTCTACGGTGCGATCTTTTCTAAAGCGGGTAATCAAAACACCAAGGATTTTCAGGTTTTCGTTGAGTGATGGTTCACCGTGGACAATTTCATGGACTTGCTCAAGCATGCGTTCTAGTCCAGTCAAACTAATTACTGAAGCCATTGTTGGAATGATTATCCAGGTAGATGCACAGAGCGCATTGAGTGTTAGCATGCCCTGGCTGGGTGGACAATCAATAAGGACATAATCGTAATTGTTTACCACTGGTTTGAGTGCGTCGGACAAAATACTTTCCGGCTGGCCGGATAATGACTCAGGCGAATTATCGAGAGTAACTTCGGTC
>SBAT01000319.1 GCA_005240105.1 Chloroflexota bacterium | reverse complement strand
TGATTTTGTCACACAAGCAGTCTATCTACTTTTGGATAGATCAGATGTTCGCGTTCGTTATCAAAACCAATTCGACTACGTGCTGGTTGATGAATTGCAAGATGCTACTCCTGCCGAAGATATGTTGGCGCGTATTATAGCCGGGCCGCAAGATAATCTGTTTGTCGCCGGCGATGATGATCAGGCAATTTTGTCACAGTGGGGTGGTTCGTCAAAGCTCCTGTCGGAAATCTCGCACCACAATCCCTGGACAAAGTGTTATTTGCTGGCCAAGAACTGGCGTTCGGACAGTCAAATTACAGAGAAGTCCTCATCGGTTTTGTCCATGTTTGGTACGCGCGGTGTGCAAAAAGGGCTTATTTCTGGCTGGGAGGAAACCGATAAGCCGGCCGTTGTCGGCCCACAAAAGTACGTTAACGAAAGAGAAGAAATCGACGAAACGGTTAAAGGAATTGCGACGCTAATTTCGCGAGGGCATAAGCCTAAAGAGATAGCTGTCATCTCCAGACAGGGGCGCTATCGTGAATTGGTGGAAGATGCCTTGCGCAAGAAGGGGATAGTATTCATAGCGCGGGAAAGACAAGACGGACTTGCTCCTAACGAGCGCCTGGACATGCTCTCCTACTTGCGTTTGATTTGTGATCCGGATGGTCCAAGAGCAAAAGAAGATTTCGAGAGGATTTGTCAAATTCGTTACAAGGATGTTGATCCAAAAATCGCATCTACGATTGCCAGCTTTGCTGAGGCAAACAACCTTTCATTCATGCGTGCGGTTGAAATATATTCCGAGGCAACAGCAGATAAGTCGTGTCGAGAGTTGGAGCAACTCGTGCGGGTTATTCGTAATATGCACCAGGAAAAACTGCCGCCGGCAGAAACAATAGCGCTTCTTAAGCGCACGCAACGCTTGAACGATCACTACAGTTCCATTCGTGTTCCTCCAGATGTGTACTATGAGCCAATGTCAACTATTGGTGAATTGGAAATTGCCGCAAAAGAATTCAACACGGTTGGCGATTTTCTAAAATATCTAAGTGCGACCCGAGAGGTGGTGGAGCCTGATGAAGCCACGGGTGGCGTGGCTGTTTTGTTGGTGCAAGAGACCAAGGGCAAAGAATTCCCAATTATCTTTTTGGTTGGTTTGTCTCAAGGAGTTTTCCCTTGCACGGAAAACTGTGATCCCGAGGTGGAAAAAAGACTTTTTTACGTAGCTCTGACAAGGGCGCAGTCCGTTGTCTATCTTTCTTTTGCTGCAACAGTGAAAGATGTGCCGCAAGAGCCGTCGGAATATTTGCAGCAGATGGGATATTTCCCTGTGGCGATGCCAGAACCGGAAATAGTGATACCCAAGGTTGTTGGGCAACCATCGGGGGGGATTGGCCGGACAGTTTCGCCAAGCAAACTGGGCAAAGAACCGCCTCGCCCAAGACTTGTTGAGCCGCTAAAAGAAGTCGAACAAGTTAAACCGAAGGAGCTAAGGACACCAGTTGCGAATGAGCGCATTAAAATCGAGCCCACCGCGCCAATGACACCACCAACAAGAAAAATTCAACCGGCGGCAACTGTAGAGGAAGCCCCTAAAATTGTGGAGGCACCAATTCTGGATCCAGTGGCACCGATTGTTCCGCCAATTAAGGAACCTGTACCACCAACGGTAGAGGTACCCCCCAAGCCTATAATCACGCCCCCCATTGTTAAGGCACCGCCGCCCGTGCCGCGAGCAAAAGGACAAGTGACACCGCCCCCGAAGGAAGCCACGCCGGCCGTTGTTAACGAGCCTGTAAAGCCGGGGCCGGCACTGGTTGATCAAGCAAGTAATCGGGCAGCAGTTTGTCCGGCTTGTTTAGCCTCAATTGAAGGTGACGAAAAATTTTGTGGCGAGTGTGGTTGTCCAATCTTGTCTATAGGTCCGGCTACAGAATCTGTCCCTTATACGGTGGTCAGTAAAGAAGATCAACATTTGATTTGTCCGGCATGTTCTGCTGAAATGGAGAGGGGAGCTAAATTTTGCGGGGAATGTGGTTACAAAACCAGCTAGTTTGGGCAATACAGATTGACTCTGCTTGTGACCTCTGCAATTACTAGATCGAAAATTATGTCCGAAGAAACCAATCAAGAAAATAAGAAACCGAACACAGCACCTGCGGTAAACAAACCACTGGTTGATGAGCTTGATGTTAACGGTATTAAGCAAGGAAAGTATTTTGCACACGGACGCCTGTTGAGTGCCGCAACTCGCCAGATGCCTGTGGTCGAGTTTTCAGACGAAGCGCTGGTCATGCACCCGCCGGAACAACCATTTGATGACAATCTGCCTGAGATGGCAAAGATTGAGGTAGATGACCGCGGTGTCTTGTTGGATGATGCCGGTAAACCAAAGAAGGTGTCCGGCGCGCGCTACCAAAATAAGAGCATCTGGTGGTTTGGTGAGAGAAAGCCAGGAACGCTGAAACATTACGCAGTCTGGTTTGATGATTCCGGAAAGCCGCACAAGCTATCTATTCAAGATCAGCCAATTACTACGGATGTTGTCTATAAGCTGCGCAACCGCACGCACGATGGCGAGCTGTCGAAATTTCCTGACCTGGTGAGCGAATAGGCTGTTTTAGCTTGGTCCCTTTAGGGTAAAGAATGAACAGAGAGGCTACCTGGTGGCGGCTCCGGTTCAACGATTAAATCTTGTTGACAACCCCTAATGTTTTACATATCATTGTGCCGGTCTGGGCTTCCGGACTTTTACTACTCAAGCCCTTTGTCCAACTAACCGGTCCGTCCGGCTATAACTTCTTGCTTGCTTATAGCGCTTAGGGTCTTAAATGACAGACAAAACTCAGAAAACACTAGATTTCCAACCAGCTGTAGGTGGTGATTCAGCTGTAGGTAAGACCCTGCAGAATCAAGTGCAGGACAGTTTCTCCAGTAACCCAACTGAAACGAATAACATCTTTAAAGGCAATGAAATAGGCGCGCCCAGCAATGTGGTTAACGTAACTGTTGACGGTAAAGAAGTTAAGGCTATGCAAACAATGGGTACCGACGGCAAGCCCGTACTTACCTACGGTGATAGCAATACCACCTACACATTGGATGAGAGTTCATCAAAAAGTGGCTATCAAGTTTGGAAAAGCGCTGATGGACAGACGCTTACGCAAAGCCGCGGAAGAGGCTCTGACAGCTCTAGTGGTGGAGATACCAGTGCTGGAGAGGTTAAACAAGCACCTACAAGCACCCCACCCACAGATACACCTCCGCCTGCCAGTACTACACCCACTGATACACCACCGTCATCAGGCGGAATTGGCTCCACAGGCAGTGGAGACACAACCACCGGTAAAAGTGGCACAGGAAGCAATGACAGCGGGGCAGGTTCCACAGGCAGAGGAGACACAACCACCGGTAAAAGCGGCACTGGAGGCAGTGATAGTGGGACGGGCTCCACAGGTGGGGATAGCAATTTAAAGACCCAGCCCGTAGATGACAAAAAAGGTGGCGAAGTTGATAAAGACAAGACTCCAGGCAAAGGCAGCGATGAAGGAGGTCTTGGAGGTGGTGGACGTGCTGGCGATGAGGTCGGACGTGGTGGCGGCAAAGAACGCGGTGGTGATGACGGTCGTGGCGAAGAGGGCCGTGGGCGTGGCAAAGAGCGTGGTGGTGATGAGAGTGGCGGCGATAGCAAACCAAGCATTCCTGAAAAATCAACCGAAAAGCCCGCAGACAAGCCAGCTGAAAAACCCGAATCTGGCTCGGAAAAATCGCCATTGGACAAAATTGATTTGAGCAAGCCAGAAGGCAGGCGCGAATTATTTGAGGCTCTCAAGGCGGCCCGTGAAATATTGGAAGGCAAGGCAGACTTAAAATCAATAGATCCTAAAAATCGAGCACTGGTTGAGGAGTTGATGAAGCTCGATCAAGGTCGCGCTGACAAACTATTCAACCTTTTGTCACAAGAGTTTCAAGGCAAAGGCACAGGCATGGGTGATACTGCCTACATGTTCAACCTAAGAACATTGTTGGGACTGGAAAAACTTGCAAACCCAATGCAACCGAGTCCGATTCCAGGCATGTCACCGGAATTGGCTAAGAGCTTACTGAACCTGTTCAAAATGTATGCCAACGAAGGACAAAATCCGCAGCGTTCAACCATGTTGGGAGAAGCTTACAAGTTTTCGGTAGACTACAACACAAAGATGGGATTGGACAAAAACGGCCTGACATCGAGGGATGTTTTGGTGGCATTAAATTCGATGTCCAAAGAATTTGGCGATCTATTATCCAAACAAGCTCTACCACCCGGAGCATTGCTAGCCAACAAGGAAACATTTGCCCAGCTTGTCGGTAAAGATCAAAAAGAATTGGCTAACTTAACGCCGGAGCAAATAGCCAAATTGAAAGAAATGAGTGGTTTAGGACAGGCAGCATTGTCCGAACATCAAGTCTCCGGGCAAACAAAGTTGCCCGAAGGACAATTAAAAGT
>SBAT01000212.1 GCA_005240105.1 Chloroflexota bacterium | reverse complement strand
CTTCCAGCGTGTTAGTGCCGTCAGCTTGTCGCTTCAGTAATTCGACTTTCTGCTCAGCGTGGTTGAGGAAGTTTTCGCATTCGGAGCTTAGTTTGATGCCCTTCTCGAAAAGCTCAAGCGCTTCTTCAAGCTTTATCTCGCCGTCTAATTGACCGACGATTTTTTCTAGGTCTTTTAGTGTTGATTCGAAATCTTTGTCTTTGCCCATTGGTTTTTACTCCCGTCTAATACCAATTAGTCTTAATACCGATTAGTTTTAATACCAGTCTGGTTCGCATTCGATTACTTTGAGTTTTAGTTTGCCTTTTACCAGCAAGGCTTCCAGCGTGTCGCCTTCTTTTACTTTGCTTGCTTTGGTTATGATCTCGCCCTTGTCGTTGCGGATGACGGCAAAGCCACGTTGCAATACATTCAGTGGTCCAAGGACCATCAATTTTTCGTGTGATTTGGACCAGCGATGTTTGTTTTGAGAAAGTAAAGTCTCGCTCGCGTTCAATAACTTGTGGCGCAAGTTCTGCAGCTTGAGATGCAAGTGTTGCAAACGATCGGCATAGCGCAGAAGCGCCGGCCATGGATCGGCTTTCTCAAAACCACGTCTGGCTGCGAAAAGTTTTTCCGTGATGCGGTCAATTAGGCGTCTGTGCAGGTTTGTCCAGGCGCTGGACATCTCCATATGTCCGCGCGAGACTAATTCGGCTGCTGCTGTTGGAGTTGGTGCGCGCAAGTCGGCGACAAGATCGCATATGGTCACATCGGTTTCGTGTCCGACACCGGAAATAGTAGGCACGGTGCATGCGGCAACGGCACGAGCAACAACTTCAGTGTTGAATGACCACAAGTCTTCAATTGAGCCGCCGCCGCGGGCGATGATTATGGCATCAATGTCTGGTATTTCCTCAAGGCTCTCAATTGCTTGAGCGACTTCTTCTGCGCTGCCGTCGCCTTGTACTTTTGCTGGGCTGATGATTACGCGCAGTCCGGGATTGCGTCGTTTGAACACGCTCAAGATATCGCGTAAGGCGGCTCCGGCAATACTTGTTACTACGCCGACACAACGTGGCGTTGTTGGAATTGGTCTTTTGCGTTCCGGATCGAGCAGTCCTTCTTTGGTGAGCTTCTCGCGCAGTTGTTCAAAGGCTAATTGCCATTGTCCAATGCCGACTGGTTCCAGACCAGTAACTACTAATTGATAATTGCCGCGTGGCGGATAAACGGAAAGTTTTGCTTTGGCAACAACTTTCAAGCCGTCTTCTAATTCGAACTTCAAGTATTGGGCCGCGTTTTTAAAACAAACGCAGGAAATCGTCGCATCTTGATCCTTTAAAGAAAAGTACCAGTGACCGGATGGATAAAGTTTGGCGTTGCTTATTTCGCCCACAACGGCCACCGAGTCGAAAGTCTCTTCCAGGATTTCGCGAATAAGCGCTGTAAATTCCGAAACGGAAAGTACAGGGTTCAATTGTCCAAATTGCAGTTGCTGTTGGTTCATGTCAGTACTTATATATTGAATCGCCTTTCGATTAATTATCCAGGATCCGCCACGATTTAAGTTGACGCTAGTTTGAAGGTGCCCGTATATTGGTATGACATACAAAAGTAAGGTAGTCAAATCGAAAGGGGGTTCCAATGGAAAGAACCTTGTTTACACCGGCCATGATCGAAACGTTCAAAGTGTGCCGTAAGGCTTACTGGGTAGCGTTTGAGGGGCTTGTAACGGGTCGTAAAGCGAAAAGCAAGGACGCTCATGTCAAGAGTTTTCTCTTGCGGGCAATCGCGGAAATAAATCGCGGACGAGTTGCCAACATGCATCAATTGTTGAAGTTCATGGGCCAACATTGGCCATCGGAAGAAATGAGCAACGAAAAAGCGGCGCGAGCATTTCTTTTTGCTCATAAGACACTGTCTCAATATATGCTCAATACTTACAAGCCTGCTGGTGCGCAAGTTGTTGGTATCAACTTAAAGGTAAGAGCACGCATTGGTAGTTTGCGTGTTTACTTGGAAGATACTTTTGATTTGATCCTCTACTACCCAAGCCAAAGACGCATTGAACTTGTTGACTTCCATCTCAAGCCTTTGAAGCCGTTTGATCCGGCATGGCCATCAGCTTCGATGTTGGTCAAGCAGTATCTAGCGGAAAAGCTTCGCTGCCGTTGGCCGTTCGACAAAGTTTCGATGACCTTTGTGCAACTTGGTAGCGCTGAAAGACAAACTGTAAACATACCCATGGAAGAATCCGTATTTCGTCTTCACTGGCCAGATCTTCTGAAGACTTTGTCTGAGATGAAAGATCCTGAGCACTACGATTGTGCCAAGGGAAAGTCCTGCCAGCGTTGCAATTATCTGGAATCGAAATTTGCTCAGATACGCACGCAAGCAATTCGACCAATATCGAAGACGGCATAAACAACCAGGAAGCCAAGTGTCTATAATTCGCACGGTCTAGGCATGATCTAAATAGATCAGTTTGACCGTGCGTACTTATATATAAGGAACAAACTTGGCAGTCGATTTACTTATTCACGGAATTGGTGAGCTGGCTACACCCAATCTCGATAACGTGCCGGCGCACGGCAGTGCTATGGCGAAGGTCAGCCGTATAAAAAATGCGGCGGTGGCAATGGCCGGTGGCAAGATTATTTCTGTCGGAGAAGAAAAGGATGTTCTTTCTAAGTGTGATACATCAGCAAAAAGAATTGATGCCGGCGGAAGGTTAGTCACTCCTGGGCTAGTTGATCCACATACGCATTTGATCTTTGCCGGCAACAGGGCGGATGAGTTTGGGCTGCGTTGTCAGGGAAAAACATATAAAGAGATTGCCGAAGCAGGTGGTGGCATAGTGGCCAGTATGCGGGCTACTAGAAATGCTTCAGTAGATGAGTTGGTATCTCTGGGAAAAAGCCGTCTTCGCCGAATGCTTGAAGCCGGTACGACTACCTGCGAAGTCAAAACTGGTTATGGTTTGTCGACGGACTCCGAACTGAGAATGTTCGAAGCGATTTTTAGACTAAATGAAAGCCAACCAGTTGAATTAGTGCCAACTTTTATGGCTGCACATGCGTTCCCGACCGATCAAAATCGCGAAAAGTATATCGAAGATATCATCGAACGGATGTTGCCTCTGGTATCAGAGCGGGCGTCGCGAAGCTCCGCCAATGGTAGCGCTGCTGTTTTTAACGATGTTTTTTGCGACGAAGGCTATTTCACGCTTGATGAAACCAAACGGATTCTGGAAGCTGGTATCAAACTTGGATTGACCCCAAAGATCCATTCCGATGAATTTGCCAACTTGGGTGCCACCACATTGGCGGTCAGCTTAAAAGCGCAAAGCGCAGATCATTTATTGAACGTAAGCGATAACGAGATCGATTTACTTGCGAAATCGGATACGGTGGCCGTACTTTTGCCAGGTACTTCGTTCTTTTTGAATTTGAATGATCATGCAAGAGCCCGCCAGATGATCGATTCCGGCGTTGCGGTTGCTCTTGGATCCGATTTTAATCCGGGATCGTGTCATATCTATTCCTTACCCTTCATATGGGGACTTGCCTGTCTTAAATTGAAGATGACGTCCGAAGAAGCATTGACGGCATTGACCGCAAACGCTGCGCAGGCGATCGGTTTGGGCGATAAGGTGGGGCAAATTAGAGAAGGCTATCAGGCCGACTTGGTAATATTTGATCTGGGATCAATTTCTGAAGTCCCATATAACCTCGCATCAAATCCGGTGGCATTAACTATTAAGCGCGGAAAAATTGTTTTTGAGAAAAAGGAAAGTGCCTGATGAAGGAGTTCATGCCTTTGATGTTTGTTGCTCTGGGTGTTTTTCTGTTGATCACAGCTTTTGTTTCAGGGCAGCAAATGAACCAGCACTGGGCGATTAACAAGATCGTTTCGATGGTAACTCTAGCGGCTGGATCTTTTTCAATCATCATGGGAGTGGTGACATATATACTCGCTAAAGAAGATGATCATGATGTTTGGTAGCAGAATTTTTTCGATTTGTCTAAAAAACATATTGTTTATTTGATCTCATTCGTTATAATTTGTATCGGTGCCACCACGGATGGGGGCCCGTCGTTTTAATCAGAAGCGATGCACGACTCTTAACAAAGAGGGATTTTGTAATGCCCGAACGTATGCGTAAGCCGGCTGATGAGCCGGAGCAAGGTTTAGATTTGGAGGGTATGGATCAGTTTTTCGATCAGGGACAGCCTTCCAGGGGATCTCAAATAACTGATGCCACCGTTGATGGTGTTGGTGTCATGGAACCAGTTCTCGACAAACTAGCAACTCAATTGACTGAATTGGTTAGCATAAGTATTGACCAAAGAGTTGAAACAGCAAAAATTACCAATCAACTGATCGACAATCAGCGTCAATTGATCGCCACGCAACAAATACTTATTCGTTTAATGGAAAAGTCCATTGAGCTAACCAGGCACATAACCACCATTGAGGAAAAGTTGCCGGTCATTTTCACGCTGCCCAAAATGGTTGAAGATCTGCGGGCAAAAGTAGCCTATTTGGAAGGTACTGAAATCCAATAGCCCTGAGGCTCCGTGCAAACAACTATTAAATAAATGTGGTAATCCCCACTCTGAGCGGGTTTTACTATTTACTTTAGAGGTTCCGGTAGTAGAATCTACCGAACAGTTGTCAGTTGCCCTTGGGGGTTGTGCATGAGCGATTTTCATGACATCGGTGATCATTACGATATAGGCGGCAGCGTTCACGATGCTGGTGCGCACCATCTAGGCGGCCATTATGGCGCTCACCCAGGCGGCACCGGTCACGGTGGTCAAGGGATAATGGGTGTCCTGAACCATTTTCTCGGTAACGACACTAACCACCACGGCGCCGGTCTTGATTCCCACAGCCACCATAACCATGCCGGCTCAACTGATCCGGGACATGTACAGACAACGGACACATTGCAGGGCTCTAAGTGGGCACAGTTCTTCACCGGTATGCCGGTGACACCGTCAATGCTCTTTGCAACACTGTTTGGCGGAATGGTTCTCTGGTTAGGTGTGATCTACTTCTTTAGTCACAATCCGGGACCTGGAGACGTGGTCAGGCGACAGCCATCCCAGGCAGATCAGGTCCTGCTTGCAGGCACCCGTAACGCCATGCCTGTCCCCCATCGCGTAAATTATGCTCAATACTCTACAACTGGTACACCGGCCGTGGCAGAACAGCCAGGGACAGCCAACGGCACCTTGATAAGTGCACTGCCAGGAGCGATTGAAGCTAGACCCTTAAGCCCGGCTCCGGTAATGGCACAAGCCAGCCCTGTGCCCTACACGATTAACCCAGGCTACAGCCAGCACTATCCCGACGTGCGTTCATACAGCGTCCACGTCCAGTCCGCCGACGGTCCGCGCCTTAAAACTATCGTTAACCGGTAGAAACGAAGCTTAAAGGGAAATATTAAGTTATTGCATTGATAAAAGAACTTTTTCTTTTATGCGTTATCAAATAGAAGAGTTCATTAGAAATCGGCAGGGGCTTGCATTTACAATCGCAAGCAACTACTTGAAATGTTCGGCAAGGCAGCTGCAAGTGTACTAAAATAGCCGATTGAAGCTTCATTCCGGGGAGACTCTGGTTCAGTCTATGGATGTTTATGACATAACGATTATCGGTGGCGGCCCGACGGGTCTATTTGCCTCATTTTACGCAGGGCTCAGAGGTCTGAAGACCAAAACAATTGACGTCCTTTCAGAACTGGGCGGACAGCTAACAGCCCTCTATCCTGAGAAGTACGTATATGACGTTGCTGGGCATCCCAAGATCCTGGCTAAGGATTTGGCAAAGAACCTTGCAGTTCAAGCACAACTTTTCAAACCATCCGTAGTTTTGGGTGAAAAGGTCGTTGGCTTTGAACGTGTTGAGAACAATATCCTCAAGCTGGTCACAGACACCGGTACAGAACACTATTCGAAGACGGTATTGCTTGCTCTAGGAGCCGGCGCTTGCGTGCCTAAGAAGCTGGATATTGATTACGATCATAATCTTGATGGCAATGCGCTTTTCTACGCCGTTAAGAACAAAGAGAAATTCCGCGGCAAGGATGTCCTGATCATCGGCGGCGGAGATTCTGCTGTTGACTGGGCAAATGAGTTTTCGCAGATCGCCGGCAAAGTAACTTTGATCCACAGACGCGATCAATTCCGTGCCGTGCAAACTTCCGTTGAGGAAATGTTCCGCAACAAAGTTGAAGTAAGAACATTCCACGAGATGAAGCAGATTGTCTGCAACGGCAGCAGTACTCTGGAAAAGGCAGTGCTGTTTGACAACCGCACTGGTAAAGAAGAGACCATTCCTTGTGATGCCATTTTGATTAACATCGGATTTGTGATCAACCTCGACTTCCTCAAGAGCTGGGGAATGATCATGGAAGGTAATGCCATCATCGTTAACGAGAAGATGGAAACAAACATTGCCGGTGTTTATGCCGCTGGTGACATCTGTGCTCACACGGCTAAGTTGAAATTGATTGCCACAGGCGCTGCCGAAGCGGCCACCGGCGTCAACTTCGCCTGCACTTACATCAACCCGACAGCCAAGGCATTCCCGGGTCATAGTTCTAACTTAAACCTGAGCATTTAGGAAACTGGACTAAGTTTCTTTGCCGGTAGTTTAAGAAGCCTTGCGGCGTTAGCAGAAGCGACGGCTGCTAGCTCATAGGGACTTAGTGCTTGTTCGACTTGCTCTATGGCGATTGACTGTTTGAAGAGCGGGAAGTCGGAACCAAAGATAACCCTGTGCGGTCCTAGTGTGTCGACGGCGCGGCGGATGATATTGGTCGGCTGCCAGGACGTCTCGACGTAAACCTTGGGATATTTCTTAGCCAGTTTGAGCATTGCTCGCCATGACTCCCAGCCGATATGTGCCAAGACAAAATTGATATCAGGAAAGGCTGCTAGAAGTGGCTCTACTGCCCGTGAGTCGGTGCAGCCTGTGAGTCCGGCGAGTTTGCCCGTTGGAATATGTCCTGTGTGAATGAGGACCGGTAAGTCGTTACTCTCAGCTATTTCCAGTACATCTTTTGTCTTGTCTAAAAGTTCGCCGCAATTATAGCCACCAACTTGTGGATGCAATTTCAGTCCACGTACCACACCAGTTTCAAGCAGTTTCTTGAAGTGCTCGGCAGGGTTTGTTTGGTTGCGGTGGACGGAGGCAAATATGGAAAATTTGTCTCTGTGATTTTGCGTAAGCTCGATCAGATTTTCCGTTATCGTTAGCGGCTCAAGTGATGAGATAACAACATGATCAATGCCCTGTTTTTCCATGCCTTTAATGAGGAAATTAAGATCATGGCTTTTGTAAATTCTGGTTACTTCCATCAATCCGAGAGACCCGCAAGACTCATAGATTGAGCGTGCTAATCCATGACGAAATTTAAAAGACATGTGACGCAACATATCGCTCAAATGAGGGTCGCTTAAGTGAAGCAACCTCTCTACAAAAGGTCCGAATTGCTTAAAGAAATCCGTCTGGCAGTCCTCGGCAAAGAAGCATTCGAAGTCTGCTCGGCTGACTATGTGGGCATGAAAATCAACTATGTAGAGACCGTTACGCATAGCTTTCCTATTGAGTCCCTATTACTATCCTAGCTTAATATTGCCCGGCTTTTGCTATGCTGAATTATGAACCAGGGGTTTTAATAATGAGCTTTTACAAAGATACATCAACAAGACCACTATCCAGAAACGCTTTGCGGGTCCTAGAGAAGCGCTATTTGCTGACTGATGAAGCTGGCAAGGTAACGGAGACCGCCGAGGGACTCTTCAGGCGTGTGGCTCAGGCTCTGTCATCAATAGAAGCGCGTTTTGGACTGGCAGCAGTGGAAATTGCCGACTTGGAAGAAGAGTTTTTCCAGGCGATGGTAAGGCATAAATTTCTGCCTAATTCGCCGACATTAATGAATGCCGGTAAAGCACGAGGCCAATTATCAGCATGTTTTGTGTTGCCTGTGCCCGACTCGCTGGAAGGTATTTTTGACACTTGTAAAAATGCAGCACTTATTCACAAGACCGGTGGCGGTACAGGGTTTTCTTTCAGTCGCTTGCGTCCTTTAAATGATCCGGTGTCCAGTTGTGTAGGCGTCGCCTCAGGACCTGTCAGCTTTATGACCGTCTATGACGCAGCTACAGAAGCTATTCGTCAGGGAGGCACCAGGCGTGGTGCTAATATGGGCATTTTGCGTATTGATCATCCCGACATCGAACAATTCATTACTTGTAAGAGCGAAACAAACAAGCTCAACAATTTCAATATTTCTGTTGCTGTGACTGATCAATTCATGCAGGCGGTTAGCGACGACACTGACTTCAACCTCTTGCATCCAGGAAGTGGTGATGTGGTGAAGACAGTTAAGGCAAGATATTTGTTCGACTTGATTGTGGAGAATGCGCACGCCACAGGAGAGCCAGGAATTGTTTTTATTGATCGCATAAATGCGCTTGATCCGGTCTTCCAGTCCCTGGATGAAAATGGTCACGTTTTGCCCGGTACGGAGGATATTGAAGCGACCAATCCTTGTGGTGAACAACCTCTGGGTCCAGGCGATGCTTGTAATTTAGGCTCAATAAACGTCAGTGAATTTGTCGATGAGAACGGCGCTGATTTTAATTGGACTGAGCTGGCGCACATGGTGCAATTGTCCGTGCGTTTTCTTGATGATGTAATTGAGGCTAACCACTATCCGATGCCGTTCATTGAAAAGGCAGCTAAAGGCAACAGGCGCATCGGTGTTGGTGTAATGGGTTTAGCCGAAGCTCTAATTAAAATGAACATCGTCTACAACTCGGATGAGGCTATTTATAAAGCCGAAGAATTGATGTCTTTCATTCAGCGCCATGCGCATGAAGCATCAGGACGCCTAGCTGTTGAGCGTGGAAATTTCCCTAATTGGTCGCACAGCAAGTGGCACAAGATGAATGTGCCTATGCGCAATGCGACTGTGACGGCAATTGCGCCGACTGGTACCATCTCCATAATTGCCGGCACTTCCTCAGGTATTGAACCCTTATTTGCCGTCTCTTTTATTCGACGAGTCTTAGGCGGACAAGAATTAATCGAAGTAAATGAGTTGTTTGAATCGATAGCGCGTAAGCGCGGATTCTATAGCGAAGATTTGATGCGTGAAATAGCCGCCACTGGAACTCTGGAGAATGTAAAAGGCGTGCCTGAAGACGTGAAGTGTTTATTCATTTGCTCTCACGATATTGAGTATTCATGGCACTTGAAGATGCAGGCTGCCTTTCAGAAATATACCGACAGCGGGGTTTCAAAGACTATAAACTTCGCTCATCAGGCAACGATTGATGATGTGAGTGAGGCATATCTTAAGTCCTGGGATTTGGGGCTTAAGGGAATTACCGTATACCGCGATCAGAGCCGTCCGGCGCAGGTTTTGAACCTGGGGCTGGGGGCTCATGGAAACAAGCGTTTTTGCGCCCCAGGCGAAGAATGCGATGTATAATGTAAGCCAATGAGGAAAATTCCATGTCCATACTAGTTGATTTTGAAATCAGACGCGAAGTAGCTGAAGGACGACTGATTGTCGAGCCTTTTGAAGACGAGCTCGTTCAGCCCAACTCATATGATGTTCGCCTGGCTGATCGTTTTTCTTT
>SBAT01000201.1 GCA_005240105.1 Chloroflexota bacterium | reverse complement strand
GTTATGTCTTACACGCTTTCACCAATCTGGATTTACTTATCAGCTTTTATAAGTTTAGGCATGCTCTTATCAGCTGTCACCGATAGCTGTGGAATGGCCCTTGTGCTAGCCAAGATGCCCTGGAATAAGACAGTTAAATCTTGCGCGAAACGTTGCCAAAACTGACTCATGGGTTAACATTGAGTTCTGTTCAATAGGGCAAGTGATGTGAAGAGACCTTTTCCAAAGAGCAACCCAGCCGTTGTAACTGTCCTTACTTTGCAATTGGCTTTTGCAGTTGCCTTGAATTCAGATGCTAACGACGCCACCAAAACAATAATTGTAAAGCCGGCCACCTACAAAGCTCGACCAATCAGCGAGCAGTCTAAATCAGGCAAAGCCTTATTTTCACAATTAAATTGTGCCAGTTGCCATTCCACTGGTGCTGATGGCGGTTGTCTGGGTCCACCACTAGCTGGAGTGGGCGCATTTCGAACAAACGGATTTTTACAAGCACGACTGACCAATACAAAAGAAGCAGAAGAAAAGTTCCAATCAGAATACAGTTATCATGCAGAATTGATGCCGCATCCACGTTTTGCACCCGATACGGCAAATAAGTTGGTCGCCTATCTTTTGACACTGCCTATGCCACAAGGCGGTTTTGCAGTTGCTAAACATGCAAATAAAACCACTGCCACGAGTACACAAGTGGCAGCAATAAAAGAAGCTAGTACTGCCGACATTCTAGAAGGCAGTAAGAGTTTTTATAAATTTGGTTGTACGGCTTGTCACTCCATAGGAAATGTCGGTGGCTCACTAGCACCATCATTGGACGCAATTGGCAGCACGAAAGATATCGATTACATCAAAGATCATATTACCGATGCGCAGTTTCACAGCAAAATGATCCGTCCCTATTATGACGAGAAGCCTTCCAGAATGCCGCAATTTAAGGCAACAGAAAAAGAAATTGACCAAATCGCTGCTTTTCTGTATACATTGAAGTCTAAGAAGTAAGCGGAGGAAAATTGTGTCTATTAAAAGCGGTTTGCAAGTGCGCCCGATAGTATTGACTCTTGTCAGTTTAGCGATAGTTCTGGCGTTTCAAATATGTGGTGCGAATGCAAAAGACAGCCCCGCCAAAATCAAGGGCGAAAGTGTTTTCAAACAATATTGTGCCAGTTGCCATCAATTTGGTGGCAACGTAACGATTCCCAGTAAAACCGTTGCCGGTTCCAGCAAACTCTCGACCTTAGGGGTATTCAAAGACTACTTAAATAACCCAGTTGGGCATATGCCTTACTTCAAGAATGTCATTGAGGACCAGAAAACTCTGCAAGCTCTCTATAGCTATTGCAAAACCCTCAGCAAAAAAGACATTAAACAGGTGTCCCACGAGCCAGGGTATTCAAACAAAATCTGATGCGGCTTATCATAGCCATCCAGTTAGTATGTGCACTTTGGCTTGGACAGGAAGCCTTTGCCAATGATCTGCCAAAACCTATACCGCCATACAGATTGGACCACCAAGCCAATCAAGCTGAGCTCCTGGCGCGTTACGAGAGACTTAAGGTAAAGGTTTCAGATTCCCCTAATGCTATCCAAAGTCTAATTGAACTTGCCGAGGTCGAATCTGACCTGGGAGATATTGATCAAGGCATTAAACACGCCCGGTCAGCTGCAAATCAGGCACCGGACGATTGGCGAGTTCATGCCTTATTGGCCAAGCTCTTTTTGCTGGACCGTAATGCCCTTTCTGCTCGCCTGCAGGCAGAAAGAGCCCTTGAACTAACCAAAAACCAGGACAACAGACAAGCAGTAATTTGCCTTTTATTGCCCGCCTTGGTTGACTGCAAGGACTTCTCCAGGGCAGACAAGTTGTCCAAAATCGAGGTTAAAAGAAGCCCTAAGGACCCGCTCCTCATCTTCTGCAGGGCTTTTGTCCTATCTACCTCTGTAGAGAGCCAACAAGAAGCAATCACGACCTACAGGGCTGCTATGGCGCTAGATCCTAGCTTGCAAGAGTGCCATTACAACCTGGCTTTGCTCTTAGTTGCCGCCAGTGAGCAGAAAGAGGCTATAAATGAGCTTAAAAGCTGCCTGCAAGCCTCGTCCGGCACCCAAACCGGCAAGTTAGCGGAAGAATTAATCTCCAAATTGAGCCATCAGGACTGAATTTTCCGGCTCCTGGCAATTAGCCCATCGAGATCCGCTTGATCTCCTAAAACGAGCGTCTAATAATTGTGGTGCCCTGGTTTCAGGGGTTCCAAGGTTAATCGAGCCCAAATCTCTTTCTACCCTCTCGTATATCTACTGGCCGGGATCGTATTTATCCCATCGCAATCCTTGACAGTAAAACCTGGATGTAGTCTAATGCGAACTGTGGATTGGTATGGGTTTCAAGCGATTTAGATGCGCATAAAAGAGATCGAACTCGACAATTTTAAGTCGTTCGGAAAGCGCACTGTTGTACCGCTTTTAGACGGTTTTACGACCATTTCCGGACCTAATGGCTCCGGGAAATCCAACATCATCGATAGTTTGCTGTTCGCCCTTGGTCTTTCATCTACGCGTTCTATGCGTGCTGAAAGACTTCCTGACTTGCTCAATAACTTAAGCGGCAAGAACGAAGCCAAAGTAACCGTACGGTTTACGGATGATAAGGGCAATGAGCTCGAGGTCACCCGTCGAATTCGGGTGAAAGAAAACAGCTATACCTCGACCTACATGCTTAACGGCAAAAATACGACGCTTACAGAAATCCACGATGAGCTGATGAAATACAACGTCAGCCCGACCGGTTTTAACGTCATCATGCAGGGCGACGTCACAGGCATTGTGACCATGAGCCCGAGCGAACGCCGCAAGATCATTGATGAATTGGCCGGCGTTGCCGAATTCGACAGGCGTATTGACCAAGCCAATGATGAGTTGACATCAGTTGGCGAAAAAATTGACCATCAGAGAATTATCCTCACGGAAATTGCCGCACGCATTCTGACCTTGCAGACAGATCGTGATCAGGCTCTAAAATATCTCGACCTGAAAAAGCAGAAGGAAAGCATTGAGCGCGACTTGGTATTTATTCGCGTTAAAGAAGGCGAAGCCAAACTTTCTGCAGAATTAGCTAGATTGACCAGCCTCAACGAACGCGAAGAGCACTTGCTTGCTGTCCGCGAAAAAGCAGAGATGGATCTTTTCCAACTGCGTTCGGAAATGGGCCGCATCGATGAAGAAATTCGCGACAAGGGTGGCAACGAGCAAATATTACTCCGCCAAGAACAAGAAAACCTGCGCGGTGAATTGACTCGTGAAGAAAACAGACTGGCATCGGTCACCTCCGCCGCTGAAGAAAAGAGCAAATTACAAAAGAGCTTGCAAGCTCAGATCAAGACTATCGACAAACATATCAACGATCTGAACAAGCACAGAAAGCAAAGCGAAATCGACATCAAGTCTGTCAAAGAGATTTATGCCGAGAAAGAAGCTGCTCTTGCTGTTATTCAAGCTAAAATTGACGATCTGCGTCAAGCAAAAGATCGTTCTTCGGACAAAGTCACTTCCGCCTATTCAACAGCGCAGAAGCTGAGAGAAGAAAAGCACGAACTGGAAGTTAAGTCCACCAAGCACACCAGCCGCAGGGAAGAACTTGAGCGCGGTCTGGAGTCATTAAGATCCTTCGTCACAACCAATATCAGCAAATCTGCTGAAGCAAAAGGTCTGGTTCTATCACTCGAGCGCAAGTACACCGATACCCAAGCATGGTCGTTGGGTATGGAGCGCAATATCCGTCAGTTGGAAGACGAAATGTCTTCTACCAACGAAGACATCGAACTGAAGCGCAAAGAATTGGAAGCCGTCAACAGGCGTATTATCGAGCTGGAAACACATCGCGATGTGGCCGGTGAGAGTGGATTCGGTAAAGCTGTTGAAGCTATTTTGAAAGCCAATATTCCAGGTGTGCATGGCACCATTGGTCAATTAGGCAATGTTGACCCGCGCTACACAACGGCCCTTGAAATTTGTATTGGACCAAGACTTGCTCACATCGTTGTAGACGATGATCAAGTCGCACAAGAATGTATCGAATTCTTGAAGTCCAACCGCGCCGGTCGCGCGACCTTTGTTCCATTGAACAAAATTGTCACTCAACCACCAGGCTTGTTGCCGGATCGCCCAGGCGTCATCGACTACGCTTATAACCTGATTGAATTCGACTCCCGCTATTCCAAAGCATTCCAATATGCCTGTGGACAAACAATTGTTGTCGAAGACATGGAAGTTGGACGCAAGCTTCTCGGTCAAGCCCGCATGGTCACCTTGCCGGGTGAATTGTTCGAAAAAGCCGGTAGTATCACAGGCGGTCAAGACACCAAAGCCAAGCTGCACTTTACCGGCAGCAAAGGTGAAAACGATCTCAATACCTTGCAATTAAAGAGCAAGAGCTTGCTTGGCTATATCCAGGGCTTGCAAGATGCTTTAAAAGAGCTAACCACGACCATTGCCGAAGAGCGTGAAAAGCTCAAGGAAGTACATGCTCAGTTAGCCAAAGAGCACGCTGATCTGGATACTAAGCGCAAAGAATCCGCAAATCTCGATAAAGACATTGAAGATGCTAAGCCGAAGCTGAGAGCTAATGGCGATGAGATTGAACAGATCGACAAAGATCTGGATCAGTATGCCAAGACTCTGGCTACATTAGATAAGGAAATTGCCAAGCTTCATGACGAGCTGACAGACATCACCAACTCTGGTCAGTCAAGCGAAATCAAGAGCCTGATCAGTCAAGGTGAAGAGCTGCAGATTGAACTTGAGCATATCGGTCAAAACGTCAACGAAAACCAGCGCGAAATTGACCGCCTGGAAGCCGAAGAAAGAATCGAGCAGAATACACGCACAGGCTTTGATGCTCAGCTGACTGAAGTAACCAAAGAAATCGACGAACTGAAAGTCGAATTCCCAGGTCATACAACGCGCATTGAAGAGTTGAAGAAACAGATTGACGACATTGAGGTTAAGGTCAACTCGCTATCTAATGAATTGACTCAACTGCGTGAACTCAAAGATCAAATCTATGAGAAAGTCACCGGCTGCGAAATTGAAAAAACCAAGATCGAGCAAGACTTGCTGCACTTGGAAGAAGAGCGCCAGAAGTGCAAGCTAGCACATGGTGCTTTGACCGAAACTTTGACGGTTCTCAAAGTTGAACTTGAACAGCTCCTGGCTGAACAGCCTGACTACGAGCCGCCAAATGCCGGTACTGTCGAACAACTGAAGATGCAGTCCGACAGACTAGAGAAGCGCATGCGCGCCCTTGAGCCTGTAAACATGAAGGCTCTGGAAGAGTACGACTTGACCAGACAACGCCAACAAGAGATGGAAGACAACTTGTTGACATTGACCACCGAGAAAGACGAGATTCTCCAGCGTATTGCCGGCTACGACGAATTGAAGAAGCGTACGTTTATGGAGTCCTTCGACGCCATTAACACTAACTTCCAACAAATTTTCCACGAACTGTCTCACGGCAGTGGTCGCCTGGAACTGGAAAATCCGGAAAGACCATTCGAGGGCGGTCTAATTATCCGCGCTCAGCCACGTGAGAAGAAGATGCAACGCATCGAAGCATTGTCCGGAGGAGAGAAGTCACTGACTGCTTTATCCTTCGTGTTTGCCTTCCAGCGTTATGCTCCAGCACCATTTTATGCCTTTGACGAAGTCGACATGATGCTTGATGGTTCTAATGCCGAGCGTCTTGCCCGCATGGTCAAGCGTCAATCAGAAGAAGCACAGTTCGTTGTAGTTAGCTTGCGTCGTCCAATGATTGAAAATTCCAATCATGCAATTGGTGTTTCCTTGAGAGCAGACGGCTACTCACGAGTAGTTGGTATCCAGGAAATTCACATACCGGATGAAGAGCAAACGGAAGAAGTGGTTGGAGCAGGTGTTTAACTATGGACGAGACACTTGCCAATTCTGGGTTTACTGAAGACGGTCTTCCACCCAGCCCAGAGATGATGTTTGGCACAGGCGATCCGACTGCGATCGTGCCTGGTGTAGGTCAAGCAGCACCAAGCAAAGGTTATGCCGCTGCCGGCGGTATTGAGCTCTTGGTAGAAATGGCCGCCAAAGGCGATATTGATCCAAAGAACATTGATATCATCGACGTCACCGACAAATTCTTGCGCGCTATTGCTGCCGCGCCAAAAGAAAATTTACGCCAAAGCGGCAAGACTCTATTTCATGCCTCCGTCCTTTTGCGTATGAAAGCAGAAGCTCTGCTTGTCGACAACCTGGATGATTTAAATGGTGGCGATGACTACCTGGACTTTGACGAAGACGGCGCACCAATTATTTATGACGCCAACAATATGCCAATAGCCAGACAAATTACACTGGCTGACCTGGAAAAGGCTCTTGTGAGGCGTGCTAACAACAAGCAAATGCGTCAGAGGAAAGTAACCCTCGAACAACTTATTGAAGCCCTGCGTGAAGCCGAGCACATTGAGCGTACACGGGCTACCAAAGAGCGTAAACCCATGATTGACCTTGAGGGTCAAGCCGAAGTCAACGACTTTGACGATATCCTGGAGTTAGCTCACGATGAGGACATCGAGGTTGTCATTTCTCGAATTGAGCAAATCCTTATCAAGCACTTTATCAGTGAGGAAATGTTACCCCTGGCACAGATAATTAGAGCTATGGGAGAGAGAGGCGATTGGGTAGATGCATTTTTAGCAGTGCTATTTCTCTCAAACGCAGGTAAAATTACCCTTGAGCAGGAAGAGTTCTACGGACCCCTATTTGTGGTCCGTCCCGGTGATCGTAAAGCGCCCACCGCAGAAGAGATAGACGCAGCCGAAATAGAGGCATTAGAGGCATAAACGATGAGTTTAAAGGCAAGAGTTGAAGCAGTGCTATTCCTGACGGACAAACCTATCCGGGCAGCAGCGATCGCCAAAATCGTCAATGTCGATGTGCAGCTTGTACGTCAGGCATTGATTGAGTTGGTGCAAGACTATGAAGCACGCTCCAGTGGTCTGGAGATAGCTTCAGACGACGGTTATATCATTCAGGTGAAGGACGAATACGCATCAATCATTGATGAGTTCCTGCCAGTGGAAATGTCGCATGCACACATAAGAACACTATCGGCAATTGCCATCAAGCAACCAATCCCGCAATCGGACATCATTAAGATCCGTGGTGCCGGCGCCTACGACCACATCAAGGAATTGCTGGAGAAGGAACTCATTAACAAAGATGAGAACCAGGGCGGTCGCTCACCAATTCTTACCACGACAAAGAAATTCCAGGAATACTTCCGACTGACTAAGGACGCTAAGTCATTGCGTACTATGCTCCGGAAGCAAGACAAGCCTGAGACTCCAGACGGTACACCAGGCGATGATGCTGACGGCTTCAGCGAAGAGGATGCGCAACAATTGCTTCTCTTGGCGCAGAGCATACAAGAAGGGTCTAACGCACCAGTGGCTACCGACTTTTCTCCGGAAGCATCCGGCGAGGTAGGCACAGATGCAACCTCTGATGTAACTACTGAAATTGCCTCAGAAGATGTAACTCAAGTCGCAGAAGCTGTAACCGAAAATACTGTTGTTGAAGCTAGCGCGGTCGAAGATGCAGATGATTCTGACGACGATGATGACGCAGATTCAGATGACGAAGGCGATGATATCGCTGAAAAGGTAGAAGCTGAAGACAAGTCGGACTCAGATGAAGATTCGGATGACGATGATGATTCAGACGATGAAGATGACGACGACGAAGAAGAGGTTGCCCAAGAAAGCAGTAAAACCTTTTCCCAACAACCAGTAGAAATGGACGAGCCATTTAGTCCTCACTCTGCATCTCCTGATAATGTCACATCTGGTCCAGGCGACTACCTCGCCTAATGTCCGCGGCAATTCTATTAGCGGCAGGAATTGGCGCTCGTTGCGCCAGACCGGGAGATAAATCTCCGAAGCAATTCCTGGCAATCGGCAAGCATCCTGTCTGGGTCTGGCCATTTTTAGCCTTAGCCAATCACAAAGACATTGACCGCATTGTAGTAACAACATTGCCGGACATGGTTGATACCATTCGCGACCACATAGCAACCCTGCCCTGCAACAAAGAAGTTATTGTCACCACTGGCGGCGCCACAAGACAAGCATCAGTCCGACTCAGCCTTCAAGTTCTGGAAAAGGCAAACCCCGAATTTGTCTTGATACACGATGCTGCCAGACCATTCCTAACCGAGCAAATTATATCTGACACTTTAGAAGGCGTACGAAAGTATGGTGCCTGCACCATTGGTGTCACTGCCAGTGATACCGTTAAGAAAGTTGCCGATGGTGTCATTGTCGAAACCCTTGATCGCAATACATTAGTATTGGTGCAAACACCCCAGGCTGCCCGCTATGACTGGTTGCTAAAAGCTCACGAGCAGGCGCTACAAGATGACTTGGCTGTTACCGACGATGCAGCAATTCTTGAACAAGCCGGACACAAAGTAGTCATCGTTAAGGGCTCGGCACACAATTTAAAAATCACGCAGCCCGAAGATTTGGCGCTGGCAGAGGCTATCGCTTCGATAGTGCTTGAGCGCGTCTGATATTGAGATTAGACATCGAAAAGATATGCTAGCCTATACAGCCTTGTGATACCACTTACTACTTGCTAATTGGTAAAAAGTATATAGAATTGGGGGTACTCGGTGAATCTCTTTGGATGGCAAAAGAAAGTTATGACTCAAGAATATAAAGAACCAACGCCAGCCGCCCGCACTACCAAGAAAGAAGTTGATCTCTTTCCAATTTTGCAGGAGCGCGACAGAGTACCGCAAATGTCCATGGTGGCACGGCAATCGGCACCAGATCGCTTGGGTGCTCAAATTTCCATGTTTAACCCTGTGACATTTGAAGAAGCCCTCAATATAGTGGATTGCTTACGCACCAGAGCATCTGCCACCATTTCGCTGGAAAACATGCGTAAGGCTGATGCGGATCGCCTGGTGGACTTCGTCTCCGGCGCCTCAGCGGCCATAGACGGCGACTTCCACAAGCTAAACGACAATGTCTATCTGTTCTGCCCAAGCAATATGCGGATAATAGCGCCAGGTGACACAGCCAAAACGGCAAGCCACGGCGGACCGCTCGATTACCTCTTCCCTGAAGGTTCGGTATTCGACAAGTCCAAATTTACGGGCTTCAACTCGTAATCAAGATCTTGGGTACTGGAAGCCAATAGCTTAAGGATATTTCATCTGACGATCTTTGGCGCTTTGCGGTCAGGCACTTCAAGTTTTTTAACTACCACGAAGTTGTCGCGCTGCTATCATTTAAATACGAGGCATGAGGCGGGTTTTCCCTGCCTGGTGTGTTGTTTCCTCCTTACCTAATCCACCACAATAAGTCCTTCCCCCTATGTCTTTTGGGGGAAGTTCTTTTTTGGGGCTTCTGTCAGATAGTTGAGGCAATTTGGGCAAACTTGGCTATTTCAGAGGCGGCCAGTGCCGGCTCATCCCCCGATACCGTCAAAGGAAATGGTTGGCTCGCTTGTATATGCCTTGCATATAAAGGATCGTAGTAATGCTCAAGCAGACGCTCAACAATCTCTGAAAGCCTCCCCTCATCGAACATTACGGTCATTTCGGCAACGGTCTGTCCACCTAGGCGTTCCTTAAGTCGGGCAAGCGACTCCAGAGCCTGCGCACGGAAAATCTCACCGGTCTGTCCGGTATAGGCAGCAACTAGTCGGGATGTCCGGACTTCAACAGACCCAGTCACCAAAACCTTAGGTGCGGTGGCAATTAGCTCAAGAAGGCGCTTGGGCAAACTAAGCTTGCCAATCTTGCGACCTTCCGCCTCCATGAACACTACTTTGCCCTTAACGGCCCGCAGGTTGTCGAATATGGCAGCTTCAAAATTCTTTTGTGTCGGCTGCACTCCCAATCCCATGCCACCAAACGCGGAACCACGGTGGTTAGCCAATTCTTCTAGATCAAGAACATCCAGCCCAAGCTTTATAAGTTCATTCAGAATATCAGTCTTTCCTGTACCGGTAAGTCCTTGAAGGACTACGGCAGTAAATGGCCATGCCCCGGTGTCCAGAAATTCAATGACACCTTTGCGCCACGACTTATAGCCGCCCGTCAATCGGAAGCAATCAAGACCAACAACACTTAAAAAACTTGCTACCGCTTCACTGCGCAATCCGCCTCGCCAACAATGCACTACTAATGGCTGACCATGGATCTTCGCAGCAAAGATGTTATCAACAATTTCAGGAATCTTCGGCGAGATGTACTTGAGAGCCAGCCTCTTAGCCAGCAATTCCCCTTGTTGCACATACACAGTGCCTACTTCAGCTCTTTCGATATCCGACAACAGCGGAATATTCGTCGAACCAAGAATTCGCTCGTCACTGTGTTCAGACGGCGAACGCACATCAATGATCAGCGGATCTTTTAACTCGCTAAGTTGTTTCGGGGATAACTCACGCCATGTCATCGTAAACTTCCCGAACTATTTAGAAAGCGACTTCGCCTTAGCCGCGGCTACTTCCTGCAATACCACCTGCAGCAATGGCTTTGACTTAATCTTGTCCTCAAAAAATCCCTGCAATGCTTCTTTGATGAAAGTCTTCAACTCACCTTCACTCAAGGACGATACAATCGACTTGTCTTTAAGGCTCAAGAGCACTTGCTGTTTGACTCGTTCAACGAGTTCTTCCGCACTGACGCCTCCGGGCAAGATAACTCCCCGCATAGCTACATCGGGTCCAGCCAGAACATTCATCTTGTGATCAATAGTCAATGCCACAACGACCATGCCATCTTCGGCAAGGTGTCTTCTTTCTTCCAGAATGGTCTCGTCAATTTCAAAAGCACGAGACGAATCAACAAGCACAACACCGGCCTTAACGGGAGCAAGCACTTGTCCCTTATCTTTTGTCAGTTCGACGACGT
>SBAT01000428.1 GCA_005240105.1 Chloroflexota bacterium | reverse complement strand
CATCTGCGTTTACCTTTGCCAACCAGAGTTATGGTAGAAAATCCACGCAACGGCAAAGCGATAGTCATCAAAATAAACGATCGTGGGCCCTACGCCAAAAACCGCGTGATGGACCTTTCCCGTGAAGGAGCAAGACAGCTTGGTACTCTCAGCATGGGCGTCGGTTATGTTGAGTGCATGGTATTGGCAAAGGCGAACAGTAATAAGGTGAGCAGTAGTAAGGTGAGCGTTAGTCAGGCAAGCGTTAATCAGGCAAGCAATAGTAATGATAGTAAATGAAATCCTGCCGGCGAGCTATTTCTCGGAAAGTAGCTTGTCCTCAATTTGTTCGGCGCGCAGATCAATTTCTTGACTCTCGTTATCGCGATGCATCATGCGCAAGAGAGCGGCATAGTGTCTTAGACTAGCAGCTACAGTGATATCGTCTGAGCCAAAGGTCTTTTCACGTATGGACAGACATCGTGTAATTAGTGATTCTGCCTCTGAGTACTTTCCTTCGTCTCTGTACAACTTGGCCAGGTTGAGCAGACTGAGGGCTAATTCACCAGGATGATGGTCGGCGGATTTTTCCCTAATGGCTAAAGCTTCCTTAAACGAGGGTTCAGCATCTGTGAGCTTTCCTTGCTCGCGATAGAGCAAACCAATGTCGTTCAAGTTGGAGGCTACTTCAGGATTATCGGGTCCCAACGCCTTAGTTCGAATTTCTAAGGTGCGTTTTAGAATGTCGGCTGCTTCGGCATATTTTCCTTGTTGGCGGTATAGTTCGCCAAGGTTGTTAAGACTGGTCGCATATGCAGGATCATCAGCACTCAATGATTTCTCGGCGATGCTCACTGCGCGCTTAAGGAGCGGTTCTGCCTCTACATCCTTGCCCTGTAAGTTGTAGACAATGGAGAGATCAGTCAACACGGGAAGCATTTCCTTTGAATCCTGTCCGTAGCTTACCAGCTGGAGCTCAAGGACACGATTGTAAGCTGCTTCGGCTTCAGGATACTTACTTTCTTCCATATATACGGTCGCCAGGTTCTTATGAGCGATGATTGTTGATTTTTGATTGGTAGGGGAGAGTTTTTCCATAATGGACAGAACGTTTTTGAGAAGTGGTTCAGCATCCTCAAAGCGGCCTTCTTCACGGTATAACCTGGCTAGGTTGTTGAGACTGCTGGCTGTATCAAAGCTATCGGCGCCGAAAGACTTCTTTTGGATAGCCAGGGCGCGTTCATAAAGTGGTTCGGACTCTTTCAGTCGATGTTGTTCGCGATAGACAACTGCAAGATTATTTAAACTCGTCGCTACTTCTGGATTTTCAGACCCGACAAGTTTTTCCATTATGGAAAGCGAGCGCTTTAAGAGAGCCTCCGCGTCAGTGAATCTGGATTGATCACGATATAACTGTGCCAGAGTATTTAAGCTGACGGCAACATTGCGGCTGTCCTCTCCGGATGTGTTTTCATGAATAGCCAGAGAACGCTTGTACAATGATTCTGCTTTTTCATCTTGGTCAAGCTTGTGATAGATGTGCGCAAGATTGTTAATGGTGGGCACTAGTTGTTCGCTTGCAGCACCAACTGACGCTTCCTTGAAACTAAGGGCACGCAAGTAGAAAGTAGCAGCTTGTTCGAATTTCTCTTGCGCATCATATACCAGAGCAAGACCGTTGAGACAATTCCCTAGTCGCGCATCCGTGACCCCCAACTTTTCAGCTTCTTTCAACGCATCTGAAAACTGCTGTTCGGCCTTGGCAAATTGTCTTGCCATGTAGGCGATGTTGCCATCATCTATTAGCGTGTCCAGAGAAGTATCAAATGACCATGCGGAGGTCAAAGTGGCCAGACCAAAGCAAAGTGCGAGTGCAAATGAACGACTGTGCTGGAGTTTCATAGGTCAATAAGCTCTGTTCAGGCGCCACATCGTTTGATCTTTACGTTTCATATAATTACTAAGGCCTCTTTGTCTGACGGTGCGCGACAGTTCGCTCATTTTAGTTGACCATGAGCAGTGTTAAAGTCCGGTGAATACTTTTATGTTTGGGGTGCAGCAGTTTGTTGTTGCTCCGTATTTTGATAGGTCGAGTTGATCATCTGCATAACTACAGTGGTTGTTACCAAAAATATTACTGTGAGAACAATTGCAACTATAAGGTTATGTGAACTATATGGTTTGACTGAAAATGGTTCACCTCTTGTTCTGATGGTAGTCTGTTCAATTTTGTCCATACGTCCTCCTGAAATGCAATGAGCGTGCCCTTCCTTCAGTATCGTGGAAATGTGTTAAAACTGGGTTAGTGCTCATTACTCTCACTACATTTGGTATCACTATGTTCGCTGCTGTTCCTGTTTTGTTGTAAGATGCAAATAGCTGACGAATGGATATGTGAAAACTAGGTGAAAATAGCCATATTGTGAGATTGGCAAAGGAGTACTAATGAATTGGGATGAGATAAAAGGTGATTGGAAAACGTTTACGGGGAAAGCTAAGTCCCAGTGGGGCAAGCTTACAGATGATGACTTCACGCAAATAGACGGCAAGCGCGAGGAGTTGTCCGGTAGGATCCAAAAGCATTATGGACACACTAAGGAACAAGCTGAAAAGCACATAGACAATTTTCTGAAGTCTATCTAGATCGTCTGTCGTGCACAATCATCATTACTACTATTCAGGCTGGGTGGTCGGGATTGCATTGCTTGGCGTGCGTGCAGATAAGTCGTTCGATGCTGCACTTTTGCTTTGTTGTTGCTGTACATTCTGAGTGCGCGAGTTGATCATCAGCGTACCTACACCGACTGTTACGTAGTCACTTCAATTTTATCCATGCTGTTAGGTTTTGAATGACCGGCGCCAGATTGCGATGATTGCCATACATACGTTAAATGTTCGGTTAAAACTAACCTTAAGAGTGAATTTGTTTGGAACAAAAGGAGGGGCCAGTCTCCCTTATATCGTGAACGAAGTTGCAGGATTGGAATGGTGTTCACTCAGCTTTAACATCTATCCTCAATACTGAAGTATGTAGTGTTGTATCCGACTACGATCCTTTAGGTGCGTTGTGTCAAGAAGTCTCAAATTTCAAGTATTAGTTGTTTTATCGCTTGCACTAGTCTTAGGGCTTGGACACCCGTGGACCGCTTTAGCTGATCGTAATTCAAATGGTCATAACTTTCGTGGTGGTCAGCCGCAAGGCGCAGGTAAATCGCCTGGCGTAACTCCAGGGGCTGGCTTCCAGGGCGGTGGCGGGCAAAGGGGCGTCACGCCGGGAGTTGGCTTTCAGGGCGGTGGCGGCAGACCGATGGGTGTTACTCCAGGAATGGGCTTCCAGGGCGGTGGCAGACCGATGGGTGTTACTCCAGGAATGGGCTTCCAGGGTGGTGGCAGACCGATGGGAGTCACACCAGGAATGGGCTTCCAGGGTGGTGGTAGATCGATGGGCGTCACTCCAGGAATGGGTTTCCAGGGTGGTGGTGGCAGACCGATGGGAGTCACACCTGGGTCAGGTTTTCAGGGTGGTGGTGGCAGACCGATGGGAGT
>SBAT01000400.1 GCA_005240105.1 Chloroflexota bacterium | reverse complement strand
TCATCGGCACCGCGCCTGTCTCCATGCAATTCAACCCAGTTTGGATCCCAATTCGAGAAATAATCCCTTGTATATGGGCGTTGGGGGTGGCGAGCTATGGCTAAGTGATCTATGCCGCGCAGGTTTGTGTAAAGCGTGCGGCGAAGTTGGTTGTATTGCTCGTTGAGGCGGGCAATATCTTTGGACAATTCAGGATTTTCAGCCAGCTGAGTCTCAAGAGTTTCAATTTGAGTAGCCAAATTGGCTAAGGGCAATTCAAACTCAAGCGGTGCGGTTTTCTTTTCACTTGGTGGCATTGGCATATCCTACGAGGCTGAATAAACTTTAGATTGCGGTTGCGACTTGGCTGGTTGCTTATGAGCACTCTGGTTTGCACCTTTATGGAATGCCACCAGCTTGCCGAGCATGCTCTTCATGCTGCCTCTATCGATGACCATATCAACCTGACCGTTTTTCATCAGGTATTCGGCCGTCTGGAAGTCGGCGGGCAACTTCTGTTTGATGGTTTGCTCAATGACGCGCCTGCCGGCAAAGCCGACACGGGCACCAGGTTCGGCAATGATGATGTCACCAAGCATGGCGAAACTTGCTGTAACACCGCCAAATGTTGGTTCGGTCAATATAGATATGTAGAGCAAGCCCGCTTCATCGAGTAATTGTAATGCAGAGCTTGTTTTGGCCAGTTGCATGAGGGACAGAATTCCTTCTTGCATGCGCGCTCCGCCGGAGCTGGAAATTATGATCACGGCTAGCTTGTGCTTGATGGCATACTCAATGATACGAGCAATCTTTTCGCCAACTACTGAACCCATTGATCCGCCGAAGTGAGCGAAGTCCATGACTGCCAGGGCAACGGGGTTGTCGTTTATCTTGCAATGACCGGTGACGATAGCTTCTTTAAGTCCTGATTTGCGTTCGGCTTCAGCTTGTCTTGCCGGATAAGGTTCGCTATCAACAAATTCCAATGGATCAGCGGAAACCAAATTGGCATCTAATTCGACAAAAGTATTGCTGTCGGCTAATTGTTCGATGCGCTGCATAGCGCCGATGCGGAAGTGGTACTGACATTTTGGACAAACATGCAAATGATTGCGAAGGTCGCGAGTGTAGAGAAGCTCGCGGCATTGGAAGCATTGTGTCCACAGGGCGCAGTATTCTTCCGTGGTCAGCGGTTGCTTAACCTCTAAAGTATCGCGCCGCTTTTGCCGGTTGGCGAACCACTCTTTCAGGTCCATGTTTATGCTCGTCCTTGTTTAGTTATTTCGACTTGGCTCGATAATTGATTGCCTTCTTCGGCGCCCCTTGTGGCTAAAATTGATTAGCCCGAACGCAAAGAATCAACAAAAATGAACAAGGGAAGATTATATCATTGATGTCAGAGCAGCCTCTTAGCAAGTCCTTGTCGAGATTTTTCGTTGATCCCAGCTCTATTGACATGGGTGCAAAACGCGCACGTATTGTGGATTTGCAGCTGATTAAGCAAATAGCCAATGTCTTGAGGCTAAGTGTTGGAAGTCAGGTGGTAATTCTGGATGGCAAGGGATTAGTTGTTCGATGCCAAATAACTCAAATGTCGAAAAAGGAGATCCTGCTTGACATTCGAGGAGAGATGGAGGCGCTGGCTGAACCATTGATCCAAGTCACCGTGGCCATGCCTCTTTTGCGTGGTGGACGTTTTGATTGGGCGTTGCAGAAACTTACTGAATTGGGAGTTGCTTCGATCATTCCAATTTTGTGTGAGCGATCAGTTGTGACATTTGATCAAAAATCGAAAGACAAAAACGAAAAGCTAGATCGCTGGCGCGCAATCGCGCGAGAAGCAGCCGAACAATGTGAAAGATCGGTAGTGCCGGAAATTCAACCGCCGACTTCTCTTACCGATCTGGTGGCACCATCGGCGGTGATTGATTGGGATTTGAAATTTCTCTGCGCGGAAAGATCAGAAGGTTTTTTGTTAAGCCAGGTGTTACGGAATTTGCAAAACCAGGAGAATGGCCATCAGATCTCTCATGCATGGCCAATGAATATATTGGTTGTTGTCGGTCCTGAAGGTGGATTTACCGATGAAGAGATCGCAAATGCAGATCAGATGGGCTTTCAATTGGTATCACTTGGACCAAGGATACTGCGCTCAGAGACAGCAAGTGTATATGCGTTAGCACAAATCATGACCATCCTCGGTGACATTGAAATTAACGGCTGAAGATTAATCCCGATCTTCAAAGCTTGACAAATTATGAAATTCAAAGTCTTATAATAGGCGGTGATTTGAAGATCACTGCGGATATGCCGCGTGTGTTTTGATGTGTTTACTAAAAGCGTTACACAAGTAAGCGAAGCAAGAGCTGCGATGAGCAGGTCGCGGCGGAGCGAAGATGGGTTGCCGGAAGGCAAGTGAAGGTGTAGCGATAGCGAAACCGGAGCGTTACATATAAACGTGGCTGACAATTTAGCCAGGGTGAGGGAGTCGATAGGCGGTGCGCCTGTCAGACTAGTAGCCGTCACTAAAACGGCCACCATAAGGCAAATTGAAGAAGCATTTGCGTCTGGTGTCACTGATTTTGGTGAAAACAGAGTGCAAGAGGCACTCAAAAAGCAGTCTCAGCTGTCTTCCGAAATGGCCGATAAAGTTCATTGGCACTTCATTGGACACCTGCAAACGAACAAAGTGAACAAGGTCGTTGGTCACTTCGATCTGATCCATTCGATCGATTCTTTCGATCTCGCGCAAGAAATTTCTCGCGCCGCGATCGCAAAAGGGATCGTTCAACCCGTTTTATTGCAAGTGAAGATGGCCGAAGATCCAAACAAAAGTGGCTTCACGCCTGATGATCTGAAGGATCGTTTTTCGGATCTGCAGAGGCTTTCTGGTATCAGAGTCGAAGGATTGATGACGATCGCACCACTCACCACAGATAACACCACTTGGCGATTTTGCTTTGAGGGGTTACAATTATTGCGAAACGAACTCGAAAGCGTTTATGGTGTCAAATTGAAAGAGCTATCCATGGGGATGACACAAGATTACAAAGAAGCAATAGCCTGTGGATCAACAATGGTGCGTTTAGGACGAGCAATCTTCGACTAAAGCCCAAGGCAACAAAGATTTTTTTCCGGATAGGGTAAGGCAAGGATTTAGGTAAGGAGGAACTCAGTGAGCAGCATAGTGCAAAAGTTTAAGAACTTCTGGTTCGGTCCGTCAGAGAACTACGACCAAGAGGATTTTGAAGAGCTTTTTGAAACCACTGATGATATCTACGCAACAAGCGGGCAATTAGCATTGCAAAAAGCACCGTCAGTAGATCCAATCAGATCGATCAAGCAAGCAATCGCCGGCGGCCAAAAGGTCGTCGATCACCCAAGCGCACAAGCGTCATCAGAAGTCTTGGTCATCGAGCCAAGATCCTATGACGAGTCGCTAGACATAGTGGAGCATTTGCGTGGACGCAAGTCCGTGCTGATGAACCTACATCATCTTGACAATGCGGAATCACTGCGCGTGATTGATTTCTTGTCGGGGGCGACCTTTGCTATCGACGGACATCAGCAAAAGATTGGGGATCAAGTATTCCTTTTCGTTCCGGCGACAGTGACCATATCGGCCGAGTCCACTCATTCGAAAGCTATCAAAGAAGCTTTCTGGATGAAGCAGAACGGCTAAATAAGTACCAAGGATTTTCTCCTAACACTTGTGGAAATAAAAGAGGGCGGGCAACCGCCCTCTTTTATTTCCACAAGTTGTACGTCCTAATCTACATGATGGTTAGATTAAAACAGCCAGTACAGCAATCCTTGCCAAAAGGGATCAGCGAAGGTTCGCCATAGTTCAATGCCTGCGAAGATGAGCACCGCAGACACTATTGATTGACCGACATAAAGACCTTTTGCTCTTGTTACACGCTTTACTTTGACTAAAAAAGCAACTATGGCGATGGCAACTAGAGCAGTGCCGACAATGTAATACCAAATAATTGTCGGTGTCAAAACTTATACCCCGATCAATAAACCTGCTTGTACCAATCGACAGGATTAGTAGCCACTTGGTTTACGTAAAGACTAAAGTGTAAGTGCGGTCCATTGGCACGGCCGGTTTGTCCTATCTTGCCGATTATTTCACCTTGTTTGACTTTGTCGCCTTCTTTAACCAGCATCTTGCTCAAGTGCAAGTAGAAAGAGACAACTCCCTGTCCGTGGTCGACGCAGATTACATTGCCGTGTAGTTTGAATCCGGAGCGAGCCAGGATAACGGTTCCCGGAGCGGTTGCTTTGACCGGT
>SBAT01000037.1 GCA_005240105.1 Chloroflexota bacterium | reverse complement strand
TCTTCTGGATAACGCCGTTTGTCTTCCAAAGTGACGAAATAGCTTCCATTTTCTCAACTGCACTGGAAGAAGACTTCTTCTACGATATTTTTGCCTGGACAGCTGCAGCCTGGCTTGTAGCTTATGTCTTCAACGTCTGTGCCTTTTACGCCCTTGGTCGTTTTGGTCAATGGGCAGGCATTGTTTTACTATCCGTGAACCAAGTCATTTTGTCCCAACAATGCGCACAATTGACTCACTATCAAGGTCCTGCCACAAGCCATGTTTGGGTGATGCCTATGCTTATTGAGTGTTGGCTTATTTGTCTCTTTGTCGGATTTTTCACTCTGCCATCTCTAATCAAATCCGGCAACCTCCGTCTTACAGGCATAGCTACTTTGGCAGTAACTCTTCCCTGGCTGATAGGCAAAGGACTGATTGTCCTGGGCAGTCAGGAATTGACTGGAATATTTTAAGAGCTTAATTACGCCACTTGCCTGCTGAAGCAACAGGTCTTACTTGGGTGTCTTCCATGCAGGCTATTGCATCGAGCACTTCTTCGCAGTCGACTGGAATTTTGTTTTCTAAGTTAAGCGACAGACCGCGGCGCATGGATTGCAGTATTTCTTCGGCGGCAGTTTCCTTTTTGCCCTGATGCAGGAAGACATCGACTTTGACCATGCGGGCGACTAAGCAGTTGTCGTCAAATTCCAGAGCGCGTTCGCAGTAATTCAAGGCTTTAGTCACTTCACCGTCTGCAAAGGCAGCACAGCCGGCTGCTGCTAAAAGACTGGCTTTGAGTGGGCCCATTACGTTGGGCGCTTCAGCGGCTCGAGCGAAGGATGTGAGAGCTTGTTTGTATTCGTGTTTGCGGTAATGCAAGACGGCTGCCAAAAGCAGCGAATACAACGAATGGGGATGCTTGGATTTTAGATTCTTCAATTGCTTGCGCGCGCGGCGTCTGAGTCCGGCTTTGTCGTAGAGCAAGCCTAAGCGGCAGGCAAGTCGGGCATTGTCGGACTGTGCTTTGGCTTTGATTAAGGCTTCTTTCAATTCATCGGCTGCAACAGGACGAGTCAGTTCGGAGAACCACAGGCGCACTTTGTGGTTGAGCACAAAGGCACAAAAGGACATCAAAGTGGATGCATGCAATGCCAATACGAATAGCCTGGAGTCCATGCTGCCTGTCGTGTAGATAAATTGCCAGCGAGGGCTGCCCATGCCGAAGAAGGAAAGGATAGGATCAAAAATTAGATTTAGTCCGAAGATGAAGCTTATGGTGTACCCAAGAACAGTTGCTAAAAATGGGTGCGGGCGGAAAATAAGTGCTGGTATCAATAGAAGTGCCAGTGCTACTTGCGCTACAACGCCGGCAAATAGTGTTAGAGATAAATCCAGATGACTATTCAGTCCGACGGGATGAATGTGATACCACAAGAGCCCATAAGCCCAGTTGGTTACATGTCCACCCAGCAATTGGCAGGCTTTCTCCGTTGCTTTTAAATCCAGCAAGTTGAGAAGTGGGAATACGATGAAGACAACGGCTCGCCAGGCAAAGGCTCTATCGGCTTCGTTCAAATCCTCGTTGGCGAGTTTCTTGCGGTCGAGGAATAGGCGCCAAATGGTGTTAAGGGATATTAGGCATGCCATGCCCGTCACAGACCAGAGGTATATCTCATTCATAGTCCGACGTCCCTGTAACAGAAAGTTACAGGCATTATAAAGTGCTTGTTCCTGTCAAGCGTGAAACAATTTTATTGTCAAGCGTCTTTGAGGTTCTTCTGGTAGTAATCGTCAAGCGCTGTATCTATCCAGTGGCACTGCACATCTGGGATATCTTTGAGGTCCAATAATTCCTTCTCAGATTCCAGTTTCTTTCCTGTTTGTTTTAGTAGGAGCAGCTTGTAAAGACGCGCATCGCCCAGGTTGTGATCGAGGGCGATAGCCTTCGTATATGTCTCGATAGCTTTGTCCAAATTGTTTTGTCGGACATAACAATCAGCCAGTCCTAAGTAGGCTTTTACGCGCATTTGTACAGGCGCTTCTTCATCGCTACCTGCTTGGTCGTAGATTTTCGCGGCGTCTTGAATTTGTCCTTTATTCAATACTATGTAAGCAGAGAGAAGCTGAGCATCTGCCTTTGATGCGCCAATTTGAACAGCTTTCTTCAGCCATTTTTCTGACTGGCTGAATAGATTTGCCTCTGCATAACACCAGGCAATGGACAGGTAATTTTTTGGTTGTGGATCCGTTTGGGCATTAAGAGTCAATAGACCAATTCTTCGTGCCCATTGGGGCTTCGTCCGCATAGCAAACCAGAGCCTGGGCGTGGCGCCGTAAAGGCAATAGAAGACCAGCACTACAAGGGCGGCATGAGCTGTGGCAATCATTGTTTTTAAAACTGGTGTTGGAGCTGTGTAAATGGCAATCCAGTCGCCGTAAAACCCGGTTGCAGACATAAGGGCATAGATAACTACAGTGCCGCCGACTGACCAGAGAGCCAGATAAACAAGCATTGCCACCACTGGTGGTGAAGTAACAAATAAGGCAATGACACCAGCTATTAGTCCAATGGCAATTTGCATGGCATTGCCGGCTAAATATGTAAGTACAGTTTGATCCGGCGTAAAGTTACCGACCGGTACGACAAAACCCCAGAAAAGGCCAAAGTGAAATTCGGCAACCTTGCCTCCAAATGACTGAATTGATAATGCATGACCCATTTCATGACAGTAGACAACGATGGGCATGATAAGGAAAATTACAACCTTCTGCAGGATGAAGCGATCTTTGCTGGTTAAGTGGCTGTCCCACACAGAGTGCCAATTGGTAACTAGGTCTTTGATGGTAATTAACATCAAAGGTAAATAGATCAAATTGAGCAGATCTAGTTGTAATGTCGGCAATATCATTTGGTTAACGCCCGAAAATTTTCAAAAGCCCGATAGACAGGAAGTAGAGTGCCGAAAGAGCGCCCATCACTATAAGCATGGAAATGGCTGTCGGATCAGGTGTGATGATAGCGGCCACCAGCGCTGCTGCAAAAATGGCATAGCGCCAGACTTTGATCAGCTGTCCGGAAGAAACCAATCCAGTGAAGGAGAGTGCAAATAAGACTATAGGAAGCTGAAAACACAGACCCATGTACAAAAGAATTGAACTAACTAAGGACACGTAAAAATCAAGTCTCTGGTTTATCGGTGTAATGCCTTGTCCAAAAGAGCCAAAGAAATGAAGCATTGGCGGCAGAACCAATTCGTAAGCAAAAAATGCACCGGCAACAAACAAAATGGGACCGCCTAGCACGATAGGCAAAAGCATTTTACGCTCTTCTTTTTTCAATCCCGGCGCGACAAACAAACTTGCTTCAAAAAGAACATAGGGCAAGGCCAGGACAATTGCGATATAAAAGGCAACCTTGAAATAAACTAGTAAGGGTTCTTCTAATGAGAGAGCCTGAAAGCTGATATTGCCTGCCGGAGCTTCAAGAATTCGCACTGCGTCTTTGGCCAACCAGAGAGCGGACAGGAAAGCTAGACCAATGACAATCAAGCAGCGGATTATGCGCCCGCGCAACTCGTCCAAATGTTCGATAACGGTCATCAGCTTCTCATCGCCTGTCGATGACTGCTCGGTGCCCGATTCACTTTCCAAGTTTGTGTCCAAGTTATCCATGTCTTTGAAATTTTACTTTACTGTAGCAATTTTATCTGATTGCTTAAACAAAGTGGAAAATTCTCGCCCAGCTTGGCTTTTGAGCCTTCCTTAGCTAAAATTTTGGAACCGTCATCTAACTAAAAAGATCGTTGCCGCACTGCTTCAAATAAGAGAATTGTTGCAGCTTGTGCTGCATTCAATGATTCGCAATTGTCGGACATTGGAATTGCTATTGTTTCATCGGCAATTTCCAGCACGGCATTGGATAGTCCCTGCCCTTCATTGCCGATGATGATAGCTGTTGGTTTTTCAAGATTTGCTTGCCAGAAGAGTTTTTCGCCTTCGGCGCACGAAGCAACTATTTTTAGACCATTAGTCCGACAGAGTTGAATCGCTTCGCTGGTTTCTAGATCCCATAGACAGGGCAGATGGAAGGTAGCTCCCATGGCTGACCTAACAACTTTGGAATTGAATGGGTCAACTGTACCTCTAGTTGTAATAAGTCCAGAGGCTGAGGCGGCTAAGCTGGTGCGAATCAAGGTGCCCAAGTTGCCGGGGTCTTGAATCGCATCAGCGATTACTACAAGTGGGTTTTTTGCAGAGAAGAGTTGATTGGGGCTGTGGGCAGTAATTCTAGCGATAGCCAAAATGCCTGACGGGTTAGTTGTCTCAGCTAGTTCGGCAAATAAAGCGTCAGGAACGGTCACAAGCCGCGCCAAATTGGCGTCCGACAGTCTTCCCAGCCCCTGCTTGAAGAAAGTCTCGCTGGCGATTATCTCTTCCAGCTGGACGTCTTTTAGAAGCGCTTCTTCAAGCAGACGCTCGCCCTCTATCAGGTAAGCTGCATACTTTGCTCTGAAGGCGCGCTGATGCAGTGCCCGGACCTTCTTAAGAAGCGGGTTGCTGGAACTTGTAATTGCGTCTACTTTCACGCAAGCCCTTACAAATTAGGCTTTGACAGCCACTTTTCCTTTGGCAATTTCGATGAGGCGGACAAAGGCATCATTGTCTTTGATGGCCAATTCAGAAATTGATTGACGGTTAAGTGTGATGCCGGCTTTATGCAGACCATCGATGAAGCGGCTATACGAAATACCGTTCATGCGGCAAGCAGCGTTGATACGTGTAATCCAGAGGCTGCGATAGGCACGCTTCTTGAACTTACGGTCACGGTAGGCATTTCTCCATGCCCGCATGACTGCTTGGTTGGCGGCTATGAAGAGCCGGGACTTTGAGCCGCGGAAACCCTTGGCGTATTTGATTATTTTCTTGTGGCGTTTTTGAAGAACGTTGCCACGTTTTACTCTAGGCATTTTAAGCTCCTGCTTATGAGAGTGTTGGTCGCGAAAGTCAATTGCTTTGAGCCATCGGAGAGGAGGTACCCTTAGGCCGTTTACTTGGTTGAACTACTGCTTAGCGCAGGTATTTCTTGTAAGGAAACATAGCTAGGACGCTGGCTTTGTGGTCATCGGATACTTCCTTGTAACCACGCAGACCGCGTTTGACTTTAGCGGACTTCCATTCATTGATGTGACGCTTACCGCCTTGACGTGCCAAGACCTTGCCTGTGGCAGTGATCTTGAAACGACGGGCAGCAGCCTTATTTGTTTTCATCTTTGGCATAGTGATTGTCCGTTTGTAACGCTCCGGCTGCGGCTATCGCCTTCGCCTTCGCTTGCCTTTCGGCATCCGTTGTTTGCTCGGCTGCTGATTGCTCACCGCAACCATTGCCTCGCCATTCGTTTCATCGGTTCCTAAACTGAGGCTTGTTCTTCACCCGGAGCTTTAGCTTCCGGAAGAGGCGGTTTGCCTTTGCCAGGAATCGGCGAAAGAATCATTATAACAGCCTTACCCTCTAATCTAGCCTCGCGCTCAAGGATTGCTAAATCTTTCACGTCATTAAAAAATTTATTCATTAGCTCAAGGGCCATGTCGGCGTGCTGTACTTCTCGTCCGCGCAAGATTGTTAAGACCTTAATCTTGTCGCCCTCATTGAGGAATTTGATCGCGCTCTTAACCTTCACCAGATAGTCATGATTTTCAATGCTATAGCGCATCTTAATCTCTTTGACGTCGACTATGTGGTGTTTGCGTTTGGCTTCGCGAGCGCGCTTTTCTTGTTCGAACTTAAAACGACCATAATCCATGATGCGGGCTACCGGTGGACTGGAATCCGGTTGGACAAGGAACAGGTCCAACCCGCGTTCGCGGGCGGTAGCTAGTGCTTCGCGTGTCGGCACTATGCCAAGTTGGGCGCCTTCTTCATCAATCAGTCGAACTTCACGATCACGAATTCGCTCATTTAAGAGCGGCATGTCCCGTCTTGGCTCTGGACGGCTTGGATTGCCTTTTATGGGTGTGCTCAAACTTTCCTCATTTGTTGGGATTGATAATCTGCCGAAGGTGGGAGTTGAACCCACAAGAGCTTGCGCTCACTACGACCTGAACGTAGCGTGTTTGCCATTTCACCACTTCGGCACGTTGATGAGAATTTTACAATAGGCACAGCGTAATAACTAGCTCTTGGCGTGGTCTTAACCGTCAGCTGTATAAGGCATGAGGGCTATTTCGCGCGAACGCTTGATAGCGGTTGTCAAAACACGTTGATGTTTAGCGCAGCTGCCGGAAATACGGCGGGGAAGAATTTTGCCTCTTTCGGTGACAAATTTCTTGAGCTTGTTTGGATCCTTGTAGTCAATAGACTCTACCTTGTCTGCACAGAAAATGCAGCTCTTACGGCGACGTGGCGGTCCATCGTTATTCATTTGGCGACCCATTGTTTCCTCCAGGAAAAGTGTTTTGGATAAAAAGTGTTGTTACTGAAACGAGTGTTTTAGAACGGTATCTCGTCTTCGTTGGCAAATATGGCATCGAGATCTTCGCTATTGCTTGGTGCTTTACCGACAGCGGCAGCTACCTTCTGATTAGATTGGGCAGCTTCCTCAATACCGGCATGGCTTTGTTTGTTAGCAATGTTGGCTACGTTCTCGACTGAAATTGCTTGGATTTCCGCTTCGCGGCGCTTCTGACCTTCAGAGTTAGTGAAATTATTGATTTGCAAACGCCCATCAACAATTACCAGGTCACCCTTTTTGATCTCGTGACTAACACGCTCAGCTAAATCACGCCAGGTCGTTATTTTGACCGGTGTTGATTGGGCTGTGCCATCAGGACCAGGATTGGATTCAACGGCAATAGCAAATTCGCTTACTGGCACATTGCTATTTGGTGTGAATCGCTTTTCTGGTTCACGAATGACGCGTCCTGAAACGACTATTTTGCTTAAACTCATGTCGTACCCTCGCTTTAGAAGGATGTGCCTTCTGGCTCAGCAATTACCACAATTGAACGGATGATGTCTTCTGAGAGTGTCATCATGCGCTTGATTTGAGCGACTGATTCCGCTGGTCCATCAAATGTAGTTAGGACATAGAAGCCATCACGCATTTTGTTGACTTCATATGCCAGACGCTTGCGGCCTTTCTTGTCGGTGACAATCTTCTCGCAGCCATGAGACTTGATGAAGTCTTCGACTTGAGCGATGACGCGATCTGTAGGTTCTTCGTCCAGATTAGGACGAACGATGTACATGGTCTCGTAGGATTTTAGTTTTGAAATTGTATTAGTAGCCAATGTTTTCTCCCTCTTGGACAGATGGCCTGACAAGCAGGCAAGGGCGGCGTCTAATGACACCGGGCTGGAAATCTTAGCATACTTGCGTATTCCCCACATAGGCAAAAGGGGCAGCTACAGTTACATTGAGCAAATTAATAGCTTAAGAAAGTTAATTTATTCCTCATGTTTAAACGTAATTGCAGAGTTTTAGCCCTTTCCTTATTGGTTTTAGCCCTCAGCTCAACGCTTGCGGCTGACTGCCGCGAACAGTGGGGAATGACGCATCCGCCAGGGACGCCTCCGACGGCACCGGTCAGTATGGGCAGCAACTATATGGGCAACGTGAACCCCAAGGCTATGAGTCTTGGCGGACCGGAATCTTTTACGCCTGAGTTTTGGCAAGGACAACATGTTCTGGATAGGGTGCCTGTTGGAACAGTGCTTACAGGGGTTATGGACGACACGTTGTCGTCAGCATCTAACAAAGTGGGCGATGTTTTCTCCATTACGCTGGCTGATGGTTTTGTCGCCGCTAACAACAAAGAACTCATTCCGAAAGGCTCACGCATTGTAGGCAAAGTCTTGAACGTCACACCGTCGGTGACGCAAAACCAGGGCAACCCTGGCAGAATTCAAATTTCTCTGCAGTCGCTGGTATTACCTGATGGCACGAACATCCCATTTTTTGGCTTCATCGCCAGAAACCATAATATGGAGCAAAACGAGCCACCGCCAGTGAAGAAAGCAGGTTATGGATTTAGTGATGTGCCTGGATCATTTATGGGTTGGATGGGGTCTATGCCTTTAGGCATGGGCGGCTATTCACTGGGTAAGGGTGCTTACATGCGCTCGATGAACCAGGGAAATGACTATGTCCTGGAACAGGGTGAAGTCGTGCCTGTTCGTCTCAACCGTACTTTAGTGGTGCCAGAAATTGCCGTAAACGCTCAAAACCAAGTAAACGGACATGTCCCTTACGGACAGCCGGTCTTAGTGCCATACGGTCAAGCCGAGCCAATCCCGCCGGGGCAACAACCCGTACATCAAATTCACGGACAGCCACAAATGCCCTATGGCAATCAGCCCACTAATAAAAGTCGCAATTACACGTCATCTGGAGTGCCTGGACTTATGGCTCCCGCGCCAAAGCCAACACAACCTATGACTGCCAGACCACAGATGATGTCTGACACGAGCGACCCCTTCTAATGCAATTAGACAACACTACTTACTGGGTAATTGGGTTCTATGTGTTTAGCGCATTGAGCCTGTTGTTTTTTCTTGGGCTCATGAGACTAATGAACACATCCAAATTTCGCTCTGAAGAAGGCGATACGACGTATGAAGTTGGCTACGAAGAAGAGTCTGATGGTCGTTCTCGTACGCAAGAAGCCGGCAGCACAACATCAGGCAACCATACGCCTAACGCTTCCATTAGTGATTTTTACAACGTCTAATTTATATTAACGCTCCGGTTCCGCTTCGCTACACCTTTGCTTGCCGTCCGGCAATCGATCTTCGCTTCGCGGCGACCGCTTCATCAGCGCTCTTGCTTCGCTTCTTTGAAGGTTAAATCAAGACTCAATTGACGCTTGTTCCTTGGAGCCTGACTTGTATTCAGCCAAATGACGCCATCCTTGGTGCAGGATGAGTTGGTAGGCGTAGATTTGTTCTAGCCAGCGGCGTTCGCCTTCGCCAAGATCCGGGCGCTCTAAGCGGCGCTTGATGTTGGAGGTGATGTGCCTTGTGTCTTCAATGGCTTTTCTATAGCTACGGACTGGTGCTTTACGCATCTCCGATACCATTGCTGCCGGTATTCTTTCGGTGGAGGTGGACTGGGCAGCGCTGGATTTGGAAGCAACTTGGGCGGCCAATGGGTGCTGGATGACAGTTTTCTGTCTGTCACCACCGCCACGACGGCGCTCTTTACGCTTAGCGCGGTAGCATTCCAAGCAATCGCGTAGGCGTGGGTTCATGTGTTCAAAAACTTTGGCACAAGTCTGGCAGGTCAAAGAGTGCTTAACGCGACCGGAGCCGTCATCTTGTCCTTCAGCTCCTTCTTCAGCCGGCTCTTGTCCAACTTCAGGTTCGCCTTCTGGGCTTTCAGTTTCTGCTGCCGCGTCTTCTATTTTCGCCACTCTTCTTGTTGGTCTACGGCGGGCTGGTTTTGCTTCTTCGCTTGTTTCTTCGGATTCGGACGACTCTGAAAACTCTTCTGAACTATCTTCATCTTTGGCTTTAGCGCGAGGCTTTTTGGTAGCGCCTCTGGCTGTGCGCAATTCTTCAAGACGCTCCATCACTTGTGGATTGCTCAGTCCATCTTCTTTTTGTTTGCGAATTTCTTGTAATTCAGTGATTGCTGCTTCCGGTAATACTTTGATGCCGTTTTCGTCTGTTTCTGTTTCAATGTCGAATTCAGCGATATAGCGACGGATAGTTACCGAGGTGACGTTCAATTCCTTAGCTGCTTGGGCAATCTTCGTGCCCTCAGTGGAGGATGCATTTTTCATATTTTGTTGTTCTTGCCTTTAGTGTGATGACGTGGCACTCTGCCACATCTGCCTTAGTGGTGTTAGTTTTACTGTTCGCTTGGTGGGTCAGCTACTCAACGAGCCCGCCGAACCTAATTAATGGCGACAAAGTAAGTCTAACTGCTACTCTCCACATTTGCCATGATTTCAAACAAAATCAGGGCTCATCAAATATTAGTTCGTTTGGATGTTGCTGGATCAATATCAACATTAAATATTAATCAGTGGCTGTCAAGAACAGTGTCAACTTTTAGCCTAAGAAGCAAGCGGGTTGTCAAATGTCCCGGCTATTGGGGTATATCCAATTCAGGCGGCGTTGGGAGTTCAAAAATGGCTGGGGTCGATAATTCAAAGCATCGCGCTATTGAAAAAACAACGGCAACTAAGGATTTGGATGGACAGGATAATCTGCATCAAGATCCCAAATTGGCGTATAAAGAACATGCTGATTTGGGCAAGCAAATTAAGCAGGCGACCGATGGTGTGCTAAATGCCCTGACGCATCTTGTGCATCCTACTGACCAAGAAACACAGCATCGAGTAGAGGACCAACGAAAATTTGCTGATGCCTATTACAAAAACTCCGCAGGTAGGCTTATAGAATCCGTAACTGGCCTTGTCACTGACGGTATTAAGTTCGTTGGACACCAGCAAGACGCGGCAAGAACTAATAATCCAAAGTTAGCTTGGGACAATGCCAACCCGCTAAAACCAGTGGGAGAAGCAATCGGAAGCATCCCTAAAATCGCACAGCAGCTCGACGCTGTAAAACCACACGATGTGCTGAATGCGGCGAAAACTCCAGAAGGCTTAGGAGCCATTTTGGGTGGCGTTGTGTTCATAGCCAGTCAGTTTGAACTGCCGGGCGGAAACAAACTAAAGGAATTGAGCAGTGTAGGCAAAATGGAAGAAGACGCTCGCAAAAAGTTTGGCTTTTTAAAGACCATGGCTAAGACTGAAGAGGCAGCAGCGGAGGTTAATATGCCCCACTCTGTGAAGATTCAATTGAAGAGCGGCAAAGAGATAGAGGCTTTAGAAACAAGACTTCCAGACGGTGCCATTCAGCGCAAATTTACTGACACGAAAGGTGGGAAGGCAGTCGAAATCACTCAAACTAAGGACGCCGAAAAGACAATTACTGAGTGGGAAGGTAATAAAGTAACTCAGTTCGCTTCTGATAAGCGCAAGGTTCATGAAAAACCAGATGGTTCGATTGAAACCACGTTTAGAGATGGTCGTAAGGAAACGAAAACAGCTGACGGCAAGACTAAAGTAACTTACGAGAAGCCCATACCAATGGGAGCAGGTGACAATCTGCCCGGCGAAGGTGAAGTGGTTCAGCCTCACAAGCCTAAAATGCCTACCGAAGCAGAAATTGGCAGAGACCTGGAAAAAGATGGTTTGGTTAAACTGGGCAGCAACGGTCGCTATGAGCAAACGGAAAATAAT